>NZ_JAGQBY010000141.1:0-8196 GCF_024345875.1 Synechococcus sp. EJ6-Ellesmere | reverse complement strand
CGCTGAACCAGCGGCTGCTGGGCGACGACTGGAGCCGGGGACCAGCGGGCTGGCCCCCCGCCACGCCGGCGCTGTGCCAGCGCAACCTGCCGGAGCCGGGGCTCGCCAATCCCGATGCGGGGGTGGTGGTGGACGTGGAGGGCCAGCGTCAGCGGCTGTTCTGGGGAAGCCAGGATCCCGGTGACGGCAGAAATGAGGGCACCAGCGCCACCGGAGGGGGGTCGCGGCTGGTTCATCCCAGCCGGATGGCCGCCGCAGAGGTGGCCTTCGCGATCACGATCCACAAGTCGCAAGGCAGTCAGTACCAGCAGGTGCTGGTCCTGATGCCGGAGGGGGAGGGGCGCTGGGACCGGCGCCTGCTCTACACCGCGCTGACGCGGGCCAGGCAGCAGGCGGTGCTGATCACCCCCGAAGGCCAGGGGTGGCTGCCCGCCTGAGGGCAGCCGGACAGGTTCAGCGGACGAACAGCATCTCCTGGTAGGTGGGCAGCGGCCAGGTGTTGTCATCCACCAGGGTCTCGAGGCCGTCGACGGCCTCGCGGATCTTGTGCATCAGCGGCAGCAGGGTGTCGGCACAGTGGCGCATGTGGGCGACTGGGCCGTGGGGGGGATTCGGCAGGGCTGACTCCAGTGCCGTGCAGTTGGCCAGGAGCTCCTGGTTGAGGCTGGCGATACGGCCGGCCATGGCGCGATCGGGGGGAAGGCCCAGATCTTCCTGGTAGCGCAGGGAATTGGCCAGACTGCCGAGATACTCCATCACCGCGGGATAGACCTGGGTGCGGGCGATCTGCAGGGCCAGCTTGGCCTCCACTTCCACCGCCAGCACGTACTGCTCGGCATACACCTCGAAGCGACTCTGCAGTTCCACCGGGGTGAGTACCCCCATGCGCGAGAACAGGTCCTTGATGGAGTCGCGCTCAAGCACGAGCAGGGCATCGGCAGTGGTGGGCAGGTTCTCAAGACCCCGCTCGTTAACCGCCATCTGGTGCCACTCGCTGGAGTAGCCGTCGCCGCCAAAAACGACGTTTCCATGCTCTTCCATGATCGTCTTGAGCACGGACGAGGCGGCGTCCTCCAGGCTGGCTCCGGCGGCCATCTTGGCCTCCATCTCATTGCAGATGTATTGGAGCGAATCGGCCAGCATCGTGTTCATGGCCACGAGCGGGCCAGCCACCGACTGGTTCGAGCCCACGGCCCTGAATTCGAAGCGGTTGCCGGTGAAGGCGAAGGGGGAGGTGCGGTTGCGATCGCCGGGATCCTTGGGGAACTCCGGCAGGGTGTCGACACCCAGCTGCATCAGGCCACCGTGATCGGTGCTGCCGATGTTGCCGTTCTTGATCATCGTGTAGACCTCCTCCAGCTGGCTGCCGAGGTACACGGAGATGATCGCCGGAGGGGCTTCGTTGGCACCCAGGCGGTGATCATTGCCCGCCGTGGCCACCACGGCACGCAGCAGTGGTCCGTAGAGATGAACGCCACGGATCACTGCTCCACAGAACAGCAGGAACTGCATGTTCTCCTCGGGGCTGCTGCCGGGATCGAGCAGGTTGCCCTGGGTGGCGTTACCCACCGACCAGTTCACGTGCTTGCCGGAGCCGTTGATGCCCTCGAAGGGCTTCTCGTGCAGCAGGCAGTTCATGCCGTGCTTGCGCGCCGTGTTCTTCAGCAGCGTCATGGTGAGCTGCTGGTGGTCGGTGGCCACGTTGGCCGCCTCGAAGAAGGGGGCCAGCTCGAACTGACCAGGCGCCACTTCGTTATGGCGAGTCTTGGCGGGAATGCCCAGCCGGTACATCTGGTACTCCACGTCCTGCATGAAGACCTGGACCCGCTGGGGGATCGCACCGAAATAGTGATCGTCGAATTGCTGTCCCTTGGGGGACGGGCTGCCGAAGAGGGTGCGGCCCGAGAGCAGCAGGTCGGGGCGGAGGCTCACGAAGGCGCTGTCCACCAGGAAATACTCCTGCTCAGCGCCACAGCTGGAGTTCACCGGGGCCACGTCGGTGTTTCCCAGGAGCTTCAGCAGACGCTGGGCCTGCTTGTTCATGGCCGCGTTGGAGCGCAGCAGCGGCGTTTTCTTGTCGAGGGCCTCCCCGGTCCACGACACGAAGACGGTGGGGATACAGAGGGTGACGCCATTGGGCGTCGACATCAGGAAGGCCGGGCTGGTGATGTCCCAGGCGGTGTAGCCACGGGCCTCGAAAGTGGAGCGAATGCCGCCGTTGGGGAAGGAGGAGCCGTCCGGTTCGCCCTGCACCAGCACCTTTCCGGTGAATTCACAGATGGCGGAGCCGTCGCTCTGGGTGGAGATGAAACCGTCGTGCTTCTCGGCGGTGGAGTTGGTGAGCGGGTAAAAGACGTGGGCGTAGTAGAGGGCACCGCGGCTCACGGCCCAGTCCTTCATCGACTGGGCCACCACGTTGGCGACGCTGACGTCGAGCTTGCCTCCCTCCTTGATGGTCTTCTGAACCGACTTGAAGATCTCCTTGGGCAAGGACGACTTCATCTTCGAGAGATTGAAGACGTCAGCGGCCCAGATCTCATCAAGGGAGGCGATGGGGGCCGTGACCGTCGCGGGGCGCTCCTGGGTGCGCTGAATGGCGGCAAGGCGATTGGTGCTGGGCATCTCAGACCATGTGTCTGGAAGATATCCAAGTCGGCAGGCAACCCCTGAGATGAAGCCGTTGCTACAGAGACACCGGGCGCCCATGGCTGTGGAGCTGTGAGCAGGGCACTTGGGCGCTGACGGCCATGCCGCGATGAGACAGAGTGGAGTTGTCCCCAGCCCGGTCCCCATGATCCGCTATTACCTCCTGTTGCCGGGACCCCAGGGAGGGGAGCCGACTCTGGGCCGGATGCTGGATGACCGAAGCGAAGCCTGCTTCGACGCCAGCACCACACCCCCCACCTGGCAGGGCTGCAGCAATCAGATTCAGCGACGTCTCCACGCCCACGACAAGATCGCTGAAATCAGCCAGGTCAGAGCCCAGGCCTGGAAACCAGCCGCCTTCGACTGATCTGCGATGGCGGAATCCGGCGGGGAAGTCGAGCGCCGCAGCGAACGCCCCTGGGGCTGGTTCGAAATCCTCATCAGTGCCAAGGGCTACCTGATCAAGCGGCTGTGGCTGCATCCTTCCAGCCGCATCAGCCTTCAACGCCATCACCACCGCAGCGAACACTGGGTGGTCGTCGAAGGCGATGGCGTCCTGGAGTGCGAAGGCGGGCATCTGAGCGCATCTCCGGGCGTCACCCTGACCATCCCCAAGAGGGCCGTACACCGGGCCAGCGCCGGCGAGCAGGGGCTGATGATCGTGGAAGTGCAACGGGGCGACGACCTCAACGACGACGACATCGAGCGCTTCGCCGACGACTACGGACGCCTGGGTTGACCATCCGGTTTTTCTGCAGCCGTATGGGGAGCTTCAGGGCTGGGTGTTACGATAGTTGCTCACCCTTTGATTAAGGGCAAGGCAGTCTTTTTTCAGGCCCTGTGGCCGCGAGATACGGGTACCTGCCGGCCTGCGTTGAAGGAACTCCCAGGCCAAGGCCCCCATCAACTCATCGTGACCCAGTTCAACGCTAGCGAGAGCTTTGCGTGCTCCATCGACCTGAGCGCCCATCCCGCCCAAGCCCCCATCCAACCCATCGCGAGCGATCCCATCACCACCACCCCCTCCATTCAGCCCAGCACCCTCTCCAGCTGTGTCGACCTGAGCGCACTTGAAGGGCAGCCATCGGCAGAAGCCACTGCCGTCGAATCGACCTTGATCGGCCCGCTCGATCAGCCCGGTGAAGCCGCTGAGGAAGCTCCGGCCGGCGCATTCGCCGGGTTTGGTCTGGGGGCTGAGATTCTCGCCGCCGTGGCCGACTGCGGCTACAGCGACCCGTCTCCCATTCAGAAGGCCGCCATTCCCGAGCTGATGCTCGGCCGCGACCTGGTGGGCCAGGCCCAGACAGGCACTGGCAAGACCGCCGCCTTCGCACTGCCCCTGCTGGCGCGCCTCGATCCGCAGCAGCGCACCCCCCAGGTCCTGGTGCTCACCCCAACCCGTGAACTGGCCCTTCAGGTGGCTGAAGCCTTCAACGGCTATGCCGCCAAGCTCCCCCAGGTGCGCGTGCTGCCGATCTACGGCGGTGCTGATTTCCGCGACCAGATCGTTCGCCTCAAGCGCGGCGTGCAGATCGTGGTGGGCACCCCGGGGAGGGTGATGGACCACATGCGCCAGGGCACTCTCGACCTCTCCGGGCTGCGCTGCCTGGTGCTCGATGAAGCCGACGAGATGCTGCGCATGGGCTTCATCGATGACGTCGAATGGGTGCTTGAGCAACTCCCCGAGCAACGGCAGGTGGTGCTCTTCTCCGCCACCATGCCCTCGGAGATCCGCCGGCTCTCGCGCAAATACCTGCAAAACCCGGCTGAGGTCACCATTCAGCAGAAGGGTGCTGAAAACAGCACCATCCGTCAGCGTCACCTGGTGGTGCATGGCGCCCAGAAACTGGAGGCCCTCACGCGAGTGCTGGAGGCCGAGAGCAGCGAGGGGGTGATTATCTTCGCCCGCACCAAGGCGATCACCCTCACCGTCTCCGAAGCCCTGGAACAACAGGGTTACGACGTAGCCGTACTGAATGGTGATGTGCCCCAGAACCAACGGGAGCGCACGGTTGAGCGGCTGCGCAGCGGACAGGTGAATGTGCTCGTGGCCACCGACGTGGCCGCCCGGGGGCTGGATGTGGACCGGATCACCCTGGTGATCAACTACGACATCCCCTTCGACAGCGAGGCCTACGTGCACCGCATCGGCCGCACCGGCCGGGCGGGCCGCCAGGGCGACGCCATCCTCTTCCTCACCCCGCGGGAGCGCCGTTTCCTGGGCGGACTGGAGCGGGCCGTCGGTAAAGCCATCACTCCGATGGAGGTGCCTACCAATGCCGACATCAACCAAAGCCGGCTCGATCGCCTGCGCGAACGCGTCACCGCCCTGGTGGGAACCCCCCGCTCTGACGAGCAGGAACTGGCCCTGCTCAGCGAAATCCTGCAGCGGGTGGGCAGCGAGATCAGCGCTACCCCCGAGCAACTCGCCCTGGCCGCCCTGCAACTGGCGGTGGGCGATCGCCCCTTGCTGGTGCAAGGCGCTGAAACCTGGCGCCAGCCCACCCCCAGCCGGGAACGGCAGCGCAGCGGCGACGACGACCGACGCGGTGATCGCCGCTCACCCTCCCGCACGGGCGGCAGCCGACTGGACGCCTCCACACCTCCGGATGCCGACATGGAACGGTTCCGGATTGAGGTGGGCTGGCAGGACCGGGTCAAGCCCGGAAACATTGTCGGGGCTATCGCCAACGAAGCCGGCCTGAACGGCCGCAGCATCGGCCGCATCCAGATCTTCGACACGCACAGCACCGTGGATCTTCCCAGTGGGATGCCCGAAGATGTCTTCAACGCTCTGCGGCGTTTGCGGGTGATGAACAAAGAGCTTCAGATCACCCGGCACAACTCCTGAGTCAGCCCAGCACGCCGATCCGGCGTTCTCTTTGCCCCTCCATGTCCCTGATCTCCAGCACCAAGGCCAAAGGCCAGCGCAATCCCTCCACCTCCACCGGAGTCATCCTGCGTCTGGCCACCGTTGCCCTGGCGGGCCTGACTGATCTGACCCTGGCGGGGGGCGTGGAGGCCGAGACTCTGCTCAAGGCCTCCGCCAGCACTGCTCAGAAGGATGAGCAGGTCAGCAAATTCTGTCTAGCCACCGTGAGTGCTGCCTTCCAGGCGGCACGAAAGGTTCCCCCGCCAGGGCTCGGCTCCTTCGCCTGCTCCTGTTTCGTGGATCAGGTGAACCAGGGCGCTGGTCTTGATGTGGCTCAGAGCACCTGCCGCCAGCGCACCATGGCCCGCTACAGCCTCTGAGCTCTGAGCTGGGCGCTTGGCTCAGACTTGGCTCAGGAACACACCCCGGTGACATCGTCGGTGTGAAGCACACTCACCTGCCGGAAGGAAAGAGTCTCGATGGCGGTGATCAGGCTGACTTGAACCTCCGGTGTCTCGCAGAGCACCAGGGTCTGCAGGAGATCGAAGCGATCCTGAGGGGCGAGCTCGCCGTCCTCACACCAGTCGAGGCTCCAGGGAACAGGGGCAACCATTGCTTCGGGATCAATGCGTCTTGGTTTCATGACATTGGGTCATCCCTCCCCGGCAGGCTCCGTTCCTTGGATTTGCTTCCACTCCGCTTCACGCTTCGCCATCAAGCTCTGAAGAGCCTGTCGGTCAGACCAAAGAAGCTGCAACGCAAGCGCTCAACGGTGTCTCAGAACGCAGCAGAGAAGTTCGGACACCGTTTCCCCGCCTCACGCAGTGTATAATGTGCGGCGTTTCAAAACATACAGTCCTTCTTACCGGCCAATATTTCTGCCAATACGGTGAAAGTCGGTCAGTGCAGCCTGCCGCTCGATCGCAAAACCGGCCGCAACAGCGGCTCCGCTTTCGTTGAACTGACCGACGACGCCTCAGAGCAAAAAGCGATCCCTGATCTCCAGGATGTGGAGTGGATGGGTCACATGATTCCATGTCAACAATGCCAGCCCTCGCGAGCGTGGTGGCGGCGGGCCACCGGTGAACAGGCCGGCACTGGCTCCACACCCTCTTTAATGGCCTCTGGCCCTCCCGGCCGATGCCCAGCCGCCTGATGTCATGGCCCACCCGCGAGCGCGCACCCCGATCAGCCGTCTGCTGGAAGCCCTGAGACCTCACCGCCGGCTCGTCTGGCTGGCCTCGAGCTGCTCGGTGCTGAACAAACTGTTCGACCTGGCCCCACCGGTGCTGATCGGCCTCGCCGTGGATGTGGTAGTGCGTCAGCAGACCTCCTGGCTGGCGGAGTTGGGGCTCAGGACCGTCCCCTCCCAGCTCACGGCCCTGGCGGTGGCTTCCTTTGTGATCTGGAGCGCCGAATCACTGTTCGAATACCTCTATGGGGTGCTCTGGCGCAACCTGGCCCAGACCATGCAGCACGAGCTCAGGCTGGAGGCCTATGGCCACCTGCAGGAGCTGGAGATGGCGTTCTTCGAGGCCGGAAGCAGCGGCCGGCTGATGGCCATCCTCAACGACGACATCAATCAACTCGAGCGTTTTCTCGACCATGGCGCCAACGAACTGCTGCAGCTGACCACCACCGTGCTGGCCGTCGGTGGTGTGATGGCGGCCATCTCTCCGGGTGTGGCCGGCGTTGCCTTTCTGCCCATCCCAGTGATTCTCTGGGGCTCGATTCTGTTCCAGAAGCGGCTGGCTCCTCGCTACCGCGATGTGCGTGAACGGGCTGGCGATCTCAACAGCAGCCTCTCCAACAATCTCGCTGGGATGCTCACGATCAAGAGTTATACCGCCGAGTCCTGGGAACTGGAGCGAATCCGCGGCCAGAGTGAGGCCTACAGACTCACCAACCAGCGGGCCATTCGTCTGTCAGCTGCTTTCATTCCCCTGATCCGATTCGCCATCCTCTTCGCCTTCCTGGCGATTCTGGTCATCGGCGGACTGCAGGCCTGGCGAGGCACGATCGCCGTGGGCTCCTACAGCTTCCTGGTGTTCATCACTCAGCGTCTGCTGTGGCCGCTCACCACCCTCGGGCGCACCCTCGACGACTACCAGCGGGCCATGGCCTCGAGCAACCGGGTGCTGGATCTGCTGGATACACCGATCGCGATCCCTGGCGGTGAGCGTCCCCTGCCCCTGGCGGGCGTGCGCGGCGCCATCGAGTTTCGCTCGGTGAGTTTCGGCTACGCCGGCCGGGAGCCCCTGCTGGTCGACTTCTCCCTGGCAGTCCCAGCCGGTCACACACTGGGCATCGTGGGTGCCACCGGCTCCGGCAAAAGCACCCTGGTGAAACTGCTGCTGCGGCTCTACGCCGTGCAACAGGGCGAGATCCTGCTGGATGACCAGCCGATCCGGGAGCTGCAGCTGGGCGACCTGCGCCATGCCATCGGCCTGGTGAGCCAGGACGTGTACCTCTTTCACGGAAGCGTGGGCGAGAACATCGCCTACGGAAGTTTTGCCGCCAGCCCGGCCGCGATTGCACGAGCCGCCTCCCTGGCCGAAGCCAGTGGCTTCATCGAAGCGCTTCCCCAGGGATACGACACCGTGATGAGGGAGCGGGGGCAGCGGCTCTCAGGTGGCCAACGCCAACGTATTGCCCTGGCCCGGGCGATTCTCAAGAAT
>NZ_JAGQBY010000140.1:0-8210 GCF_024345875.1 Synechococcus sp. EJ6-Ellesmere | reverse complement strand
CTCCCCCTCCGCCGCTGCTGGCGCAGGCGGGGCCGTTGACCCCGCAGGGCGGCTCTCGACGCCCGCCCAGCGGGAGCTGGTCAATTCAGGCCACACCAGGCCGATCGCCTGGCGTCAGGCCCATCTGCAGCGTCTCGATGGGCTACTGAGCGAGAACGAGCCGGCCATCCTGGAGGCACTGAGCGCCGATCTCGGCAAGCCGCCGGTGGAGGCCTACTTCGAAGTGGTGGCCGTGCGGCAGGAACTGCGCCTGGCCCAGAAGAAGCTGAAGCGCTGGATGGCGCCGCGGCCCGTTTCCGTTCCCCTCTCCCAGCTCCCCGGCCGGGCCGAGCTGGTGGCTGAACCCCTCGGCTGCGTGCTGATCATCGGGCCCTGGAACTATCCCTTCTCGCTCACGCTCCAGCCCCTGGTGAGCGCCCTGGCGGCGGGCAACACCGCCGTGCTCAAGCCTTCGGAGCAGGCGCCCCACACCTCCGCCCTGATCGCCCGGCTGGTGGGCCGCCACCTCGATCCCAAGGTGGCGGCGGTGCTCGAGGGCGGCGCCGACGTGGCCGGCGAACTGCTCGAGCTCCGCTTCGATCACATCTTCTTCACCGGCGGCGGCCGGGTGGGGCGGCTGGTGATGGCCGCCGCGGCCAGAACTCTCACGCCGGTCACCCTGGAGCTGGGGGGCCGCAGCCCGGCGATCGTGCTGGCCGATGCCGATCTCGATGTGTCCGCAAGGCGGCTGGCCTGGGGCAAGGGTCTCAACGCCGGCCAGACCTGCATCGCCCCTGACCACCTGCTGGTGGAGGACTCAGTGCGGCCGGCCCTGATCGAGCGGCTGCGGGGCGAGTTCCAGCGGGCCTACGGCGACGATCCCCTCGCCTCCCCCGACCTGGCCCGCATCGTCAACCAGGCCCAGTTCGAGCGCCTGCTGGCCTTGCTGGAGGGCGCTCGCCGCGGCGGCCGGGTGCTCAGCGGCGGCCAGGTGGATCCCCAGACCCGCCGGATCGCACCCACCCTGATCGCCTGCGATTCCGCCTCCGAACTCCTCAGCCGCGGCTGCGACGATGACCCGCTTTTGGCCGGCGAGCTGTTCGGACCCTTGCTGCCGGTGGTCGGTGTGTCAGGGCTGCCCCAGGCCATCGACCTCATCCGCCGGGGGCCCAAGCCGCTGGCCCTCTACCTGTTCAGCCGCAGCCAGGCGGCCCAGGACCAGCTGCTGACCAGCACCAGTTCCGGCGGCGTCTGCCTCAACGACGTCGTGATGCAGGCGGTGGTGCCGGAGTTGTCCTTCGGCGGGGTCGGTGAGAGCGGCATGGGCCGCTACCACGGCCAGGCCGGCTTCGACACCTTCTCGCACCTGCGCAGCGTGTTGCGCCGACCCTTCCGCTTTGATCTTCCCTTCCGCTATCCGCCCTATGGCGATCGGCTCGCCCTGATGAAACGGCTGCTGGGCTGAGTTCCTAGCCGGAGGCGGCCCGGGCTTGGAGCCGGAGCGGGGACTGGCGTTCCGGAGGGTTCTCCGTAAGGTTCATCCAACCGAACGCCATCCATGCGCAGCCCGCAGCCCTTGCGTCGTGCCCTGGCCGCCCTTGTCGTGGCCCTGGTTCTGCCCTTGCCTGCACTGGCGGGGCCTCAACACGTGGTGAAGTCGGGTGAAACTCTTTCGGAGATCGCCGAGCGCTATGGGGTGTCGGTGAAGCGGCTGCTTCAGCTCAACGGCATCAAGGACCCCAACCTGGTGGAGGCCGGCACCCGCCTGAAGCTGCCCGAGGGCAGTCCCGCGCAGGCCAGCCACACCGTGAGCGCCGGCGAAACGCTCTCAGAGATCGCCGAGCGCTATGGGCTTTCGGTTCAGAAGCTGATGGAGCTCAACGGCCTCAAGGACGCTGACCTGGTGCAGGTGGGACAGCGCCTGAAGGTGCCCACGGCGAAGAGCGCGGCCAGTCCCGCCAAGCCTGCCAAGCCAGCGGCCCCCGCTGCGGCCGGAGCGAAGACCGGAAGGGTGCACGTGGTCAAATCCGGTGAAACCATCTCGGAGATCGCCGAGCGCTACGACGTGCCGATGGCCCGGCTGGTGAGCATGAACAAGCTGGAGAGCCCCGACAACCTGCAGGTGGGCACCAAGCTCAGTCTGGGTGCAGGCAGCGGAACTCCAGCCACAAAACCAGCACCGGCCAAACCAGCAGCCTCTAAACCAGCAGCCTCCAAGCCAGCCCCTGCCCCCCAGGCGGCGGCTCCGAAGCCCGCGGCCAAACCCGAGCCAAAACCAGCACCGAATCCTCCCGAACAAGCCGAACAGCCCGCTCCAGCCGTCGCCACGCCTGCGGCCCAGGCCACGCCTGAACCCGAAGCCAAACCAGCGGCGGCCGCACCGAAACCCACCGTGGCCGCCGCCCAGCCCCAGCCAAAGCCAAAGCCCAAGCCCAAGCCCGACCCCAGCAACACCGCCCCCCCGGACTGGCGCACCTATGGCCCGCTGCAGGTGGATTTCTCCAACTGGCGGCCGATGGGTGGCAGCCAGGTGGCTCCGGCCCTCAACAGCGGCGGCCAGCCGGTGTTCGTGGCGATCAACTGCGCCGCCCGCAAGATCAATGCCACCGGCGAAGCAGGCGCCTGGACCAGCTGGGAAGATCCCACAACCGACTTCGAGGAGCAGCTGATCAAGGACGTCTGCAAGCAGACCGCAGGCTGAAGACAGAGATCCCTGCGGCCGAGTCAGGCAGCCCAGCGCAGGGGCCAGGGCTGGCTGAGGTAGTGGCGGCCAGCGCTGCGCAGCCAGAGGCGCTGGCTGCCATCATCGCTTTCGCTGATCAGCTCCTCCTGCACCAGACGGCGGGTCAGCCAGCCCCAGCGCTGCTCATCGCCGGCATGGGCCTGCTCCAGGGTCTCGACCAGGCGGTGCAGGTCCACGCCGTCCTTCTGGGCCAGGGCCTCCAGCACCCGCGCCGCATCCAGCGACCAGTCGCTGATCGAGCGGGGCCGCCGGCAGACATCGCAGCGGCCACAGGGCGGCACCAGTTCCCCCACCGCCTGCAGCAGGGCCTGCTCACGGCAGCCGCTGCCCTCCGCCACCGCCTCCATCCGCCGCAGCTGCTGCTGGGCGATGTCACGGCGCGGGCGCTCCTGGTCCTGAAGTTCCGGGCTCATCTGCCGGGCCGAAGCCCGCATCGCCCAGCCCAGGGAGAGCCGATCGGCCGGATCGAACAGCACCAGGCAGCGGGCGGGGTGACCGTCACGGCCGGCCCGGCCCGACTCCTGTAGGTACCCCTCGGCGCTGGCGGGCAGGTCCAGGTGCAGCACCAGGCCCACATCCGGGCGGTCCACTCCCATCCCGAAGGCCACCGTGGCCACCAGCACTGGCTGGGGACTCTCCTGGAAATGCTCCAGGGCCAGCCGGCGACTCTCCGGGTCCATGCCCGCGTGATAGGCGATCGCCTCACGGCCGGCGGCAGAGAGGCGGGCGGCCCAGTGCTCCACCGAGCGGCGAGTGCGGGCGTAGATCAGCACCGCCCCCCGGGCCTGCTCCAGCGCCTCCAGGACGAGGGACAAAGGGTCGTGGGGACGCCGCTCCATCGCATAGCTCAGGTTGGGGCGGCGGGCCGAGCGCACCTGCACCAGGGGACGGCGCAACTGCAGCAGGCGGATGATGTCGGCCCGCACCCGGGGTGCCGCTGTGGCACTCAGGGCCACCAGTGGCACCCCGGGACAGAGACTGCGCAACTGACCCAGCCGCCTGTAATCGGGCCGGAAGTCGTGGCCCCAGGCACTGATGCAATGGGCCTCATCCACCGCCAGGGCCACCAGGCCCCCCTGCTCCAGCCCCCCCTCCAGCAACTGGCGGGTGCCCTCGCCCTGCAGCCGCCCCGGGGCCAGGTAGAGCCCCCGCAGACGGTTCCCCCCCAGGCGGCGAAGCAAGGCTCGGCGGCTGGGCAGATCAAGGCCCTGGTGCAGGCTGGCCGCCGGGATGCCCCGCCGTTGCAGCTGGCTCACCTGGTCCTGCATCAGGGCCACCAGGGGGGAGACCACCAGCACCAGGCCATCCCGCACCAGGGCCGGCAATTGAAAACACAACGACTTGCCGGCCCCGGTGGGCATCACCGCCAGGCAATCCCGACCGGAGAGCAGCGCCTCCACCACCGGCCGCTGCCCTGGGCGGAAGGCGGTCCAACCGAAATGGCGCTGGAGCTCCGATTCGAGCGGATCCCTCATGGCGCTCAGGGCAAGGGAGGAGGCGTCAGCTGGTCGGGGCTTTCCTCCACCAGTTGCAGGCGGATCCGCATCCCCCCCGAGAGCTCGCCGAGGGACACCCGCAAGGTGGTTCCGCTCAGGCTCTGCAGAGCGGTGAGCAGCTCGCGCAGATGGGGGGTGCTGCTGCCGCTCTCCACCCAGAGGCGCTCCTGCAAGCCCCCCAGGCGCCGCCAGCTGGTGTGCAGCTTGAGCACGGCGCTCTCCAGCTGCTGGGCCTGAGCGACGGCATCGGCGAACAGGCCGAGGGCATCGAGCCGCTGGGCCTCCTGCAGGGCCTTCTCGAGGTTGAGGTCCCCCTGCTGGAACGCGCGCACGGCGATGCCGGCCTCAGCCGCCTTGCTCAGCCAGCGGGCGGTGCTGGTCACATCCTTGACCCGCTCCAGCTCCGGCTCCTCCCGCAGGACCCGGCGCAGGTCGTCCTGCTGGGGTTCCGGCAGTTTGGACAGCTCGCGCACCAGGGGCGCCACCACCCGGGGGGGCAGCAGGTTCTCCTGAGTGCGCTGGCGGATCTCTTCAGGCAACAGCGGGCTGGTGGCTGCGGTGAATTCATCGCTGAGGCGCCGCACCTGCTTGCGGGTGATCTGCTGACCGTCGTTGGCGGCCTCGCTGATCATCTGCTGCACCTCCGGATCCGCCAGAGCCGTATCCAGGAAGGCGCGCTTGGAGAAGTTGTTCACGCTCTCCTGCTCGAGCAGCCCCTCGCCCACCAGGCCATCAGCCGACTCCGCCAGCTGAATCAGGCCGTAAGCCCGGGTCTTGCTGATCTCCTGCTCCCTCAGCCATTGCAGGAATCCGGTGCCCCGGCCCTCACCGCCCCGCTTCTCCCGGTCACGCACCGCCCGCAGGATGCGCCCTCGCCAGATCTCAGTTTGCAGATCGAAGCGGTCGCAGACGGCCCAGGCCTCCTCCAGGCGGGAGAGGAACTCCATGGTGCTGATGTCGTCCCGCTCCGGATCGGGCAGCTCCAGGCTGAGGACGGGTGCCTCCATCGACGACCAGCGGCGCAATCGCTGATGCTGCCACGCAGACCCGTGACGGCAAACCATAAGCCGAACGACGAAACGTGACGCCCGCGGTTCATCCCCCCTTTGGAGCAGGTATCTTCCGTCAGGCAGTCACCCCATAACAGCGCAGCGATGGCGATCTCCCGCGGCGACAAGGTGCGCATCAAGCGGCCTGAGTCCTACTGGTTCAACGAAGTCGGCACCGTGGCGTCCGTCGACACCTCGGGCATCCGCTACCCCGTGGTGGTGCGCTTCGAGAAGGTCAATTACAGCGGCTTCAGCGGCTCAGAAGGCGGCATCAACACCAACAACTTCGCCGAAAGCGAACTGCAGTCGGCCTGAGCCCCCTCCGGGTCATGCCGCCCAGGTTTCAGCACTGATCCGCTTGAAGCTGAGCTTCGGGCGGATTTTATTCGTCGTGGCGACCACCCATCTGCCTGACAGGCTGCCTGGATTGATTCTGAGCGGATGCCCGAGCTTCCCGAGGTAGAAACAGTCCGGCGCGGGCTGGAGCGCCAGCTCAAGGGGTTCGAGATTGAGCGGGTCGAGGTGCTCAGGCAGAGGGCCATCGCCGCTCCCGAGGAGGTTGATCAGTTCCGGGCCGGGCTGATCGGCTGCTTGGTTGGGACCTGGAGCCGCCGGGGGAAGTACCTGATGGCTGAGCTCAGCCGCGACGGCCAGTCGGCAGGCCACTGGGGCGTTCATCTGCGCATGACCGGACAGTTTCTCTGGCTGGAGGAGCCCCGCGAGCCCTGCGCCCATACCCGGGTGCGTTGTTGGAGCCGTCTGGGCCAGGAGCTGCGCTTCATCGACGTACGCAGCTTCGGGCAGATGTGGTTCATCCCGTGCGGACTCGACTGTTCCTGCGTGATGACGGGCCTGCAGAAGCTGGGACCTGAACCCTTCAGCGAGGCCTTCAGCGGCGCCTACCTGCAGCAGAAACTGAAGGGCTCCGTGCGACCGATCAAGGCGGCCCTGCTCGATCAGGCGCTGGTGGCTGGTGTGGGCAACATCTATGCCGATGAATCCCTGTTCACAGCCGGCGTGGCCCCCCAGCGCCGCAGCGGCAGCCTCAGCCTCTTGGAGCTCGAGCGGCTGCGCCGGTCGCTCATCGAGGTGCTCGAAATCAGCATCGGCTCGGGCGGCACCACCTTCAGCGACTTTCGTGATCTCAGTGGCACGAACGGAAATTACGGAGGCGTGGCCTGGGTGTACCGCCGAGGCGGTCAACCGTGCCGGCGCTGCGGCCAGCCGATCCAGCGTGAGCGGCTGGGGGGTCGCAGCAGCCACTGGTGCTCCAACTGCCAGCGTTGAATCGTGCTTGGGGCTCGTACAGAGGTGCGAGAGGATGAGTCCAAGCCGTTGAAGGGTCCGTGCCCACATCCGCGCCCGAGGAGCAGGCCAGGGCACTGAGCCGTGTCATCGCAGCGATCCATGCCAGGGGCTGGTGCGACGGCACGGGCGGAAATTTCAGCTGCGTGAGCCAGCTGGAACCCTTGGAGCTGTTGATGGCCCCCAGCGGGGTCGACAAGGGCTCAATCCAACCCCAGGACCTGATCCTGGTCAATGGCGAAGCCCAGGTGATCGCAGGCAGCGGAGAAGCCAGTGCCGAGACCCTGCTGCACCTGGAGATCGTCACACGCACAGGAGCCGGAGCCGTGCTGCATACCCACTCCCAGGCCGCCACCCTGCTCTCCCGGCACGCTCTGCAAGCCGCTTCACACCCTCAAGCAGCCGATGCAGCAGAAGCAGCTGTGCTGATCGAAGGGCTGGAGATGCTCAAGGGCCTCGCAGGCATTCGCAGCCACGACACCTCCATCGCCATCCCCGTGCTGGCCAACGATCAGGATCTGCGCCGCCTCAGCCTCGCCGCCTCACCACACCTGGGCGAGGCACCCTACGGCCTCCTGATCGCTGGCCACGGGCTCTATGCCTGGGGCAACGATCTTTTCAGCGCCCGTCGCCATCTGGAAATTCTCGAATTCCTGCTGGAGCAGAGCTGGCGGGAGCGGCTCCTGCCTCACCGCCCCGGACCATGACTCATTCAACCTGACCATCTCAATCGGCAGCTGGAGTTGATGGAACCGACCGCTCACTGGCCGGCATCAGCCATGTGCTGCTTCACATCGAAGGAACCACTTGCCCCGTGAGTTTCGTGGCCGACACGCTCTTCCCCTATGCCAGGGATCGTCTTGAGACTTTCCTGCTTGAGCACAGCCAGGATCCGGAGCTCAAACCATTGCTCTGTGATCTCAGCGAAGCCTGGAACAGCGCCAACGGCGAAGCCATGAACAACCCCGTTCGCAAGCACGAAGGCGTTGATCAGCGTCAGCAGGACCTTCAACAGTCACCAACCAAGCAACCCAGCCTCCATCAACTCTGCAGCTTTCTTGAGTCCCTGATCGATGAAGACCGCAAGCTCACCGCTCTGAAAGACCTGCAGGGTTTGATCTGGACTGAGGGCTATGCCACTGGTGCGCTGTGTGCTCCCCTGTTTGTCGATGTGGCGCCAACCCTGGTGCAATGGCACGCCGCTGGGCTTCAGTTGGCGGTGTATTCGTCAGGGTCCGTCGCCGCTCAGCAACTTCTCTACGGTCACAGCGATGCCGGAGATCTTCGCCAGTTGTTCAGCGCCTGGTTTGATACACGCATCGGCCACAAACAGGACCCAGCCAGCTACCTCAGGATTGCCGAATCCCTCGAAACGCCCCCTGCCAAGATCCTGTTCGTGAGTGACTCCCTAGCCGAACTCGATGCCGCCCACCACAGCGGCCTGGCTGTGATCTTCAGCAGCAGACCAGGCAATCCCGAACACGACCCGGGATCCCATGCCAAGATCACGACTCTGAAGCAAATTGAATTACCATGCTGACCGGTCAGCATGGCCAAAAAAGCCACAAAAAAAGCCACCCGTAGGTGGCTTTTTTTGTCCCTTCTCAGCTTTGCTGAGTCAAGAATTGAGCGTTCAGA
>NZ_JAGQBY010000014.1:0-31096 GCF_024345875.1 Synechococcus sp. EJ6-Ellesmere | reverse complement strand
ATCAACTATGTGAATGCCGGCATCGAAGCCCGCAGTCGTGGCATCCACGTGCTCGAGGTCAAAGACGATGCCAGCCGCGACTTCGCCGGCGGCTCCCTTCAGCTCACCTGCCGCGGCGGCAACGGCAGCCACAGCGTCACCGGGGCGGTGTTCGCCGACGGCGACCTGCGCATCACCACCATCGATGAGTTTCCGGTCAACGTGATGCCCACGCGGCACATGCTGATCACGCGCCACCGCGACATGCCCGGGATCATCGGCAACATCGGCTCGCTGCTGGGCGAGCACAACGTCAACATCGCCTCGATGCAGGTGGGCCGCCGCATCGTCCGTGGCGACGCGGTGATGGTGCTCAGCCTCGACGATCCGATCCCCCCCAGCCTGCTGATCTCGATTCACGGGATCAACGGGATTCAGGAAGCCCATCCGGTCACGCTCTGAGCGCCGCTGCCATGTCCCCGGCTCCCCGCTGGTGGCGTCTGGAGATGGAGGCTCCTCCCGAGCTGGAGGAATCGCTCCTCTGGAAGCTGCCCTCCCTCGGCATCCGCCGGGTGGCCATCCAGTTCAGTCCCGATCAGCCCAGTGCCCACCAACTGGTGGCCTGGCTGCCGGAAGCCGACTGGCCAGAGCCGGAGCGGCAGCGTCTGGCCGGGGAGCTCGAGCGCCTCACCGAGCCCTTCGCCATCCCCCTGCCGCCCCTGGGCTGGCAGCTGCAGGACGAGGAGGACTGGAGTCTGAGCTGGAAGCGCCACTGGCAGCCTGACCCGGTGGGCGAGCGGTTGCTGATCCTGCCCGCCTGGCTGGAGCCGCCGGAGGAGCACGCCGGCCGTGAGCAGATCCGGATCGACCCCGGCAGCGCCTTCGGCACCGGCAGCCACCCCACCACGCGTCTGTGCCTCGAGGCGATGGAGCGGCTGGCGCCGATCGATCAGCGGGTGGCCGATCTGGGCTGCGGCAGCGGCATCCTCGGCCTCGGCGCCCTGCGCCTGGGGGCACGCTGCGTGGCTGCGGCCGACACCGACCCCCTGGCGGTGCGCGCCACGGGCAGCAACGGCGAGCTCAACGGCTATCCCGTGGTTCCCGGCGGGCCGTTGCAGGTGGTTCAGGGATCGGCTCAGGAGCTGGCGGACCTGTTGGGGGAGGACGGCCCTGCCGATCTTCTGCTCTGCAACATCCTGGCGCCCGTGATCGCCGAGCTGGCCGGGCAGTTCCAGACCTTGCTGGCACCAGGCGGCCTTGGCCTGCTCATCGGCCTGCTGGTGGATCAGGCCGAGGAGCTCTGCCGGCTGCTGGCCATTGAGGGCTGGAGCGCTGATCTGGTGGCCTCCCAGGGCGTCTGGGGACTGCTCGAGATCCAGTGGTGCCGGGCTGTGATCCCTGGAGATGTCGCATAAATCACGCTTATGCGTGCTCACCCTTTGATTGGGCTTCTGGGGCTGCGCCGCCAGGATCGCCGTCAGCGCCCCGGTCCGATGTAGGACGGTGCGGTCCTACAGGCCCTGAACACTCAGGAGTCTGTGAGCCCCAATCCATTCCATGGCTTCCTACAAGGTCACCCTCATCAACGAGAGCGAGGGACTCAACAAGACCATCGAGGTTCCCGACGATCAGTACATCCTCGATGCCGCTGAGGAGCAGGGAATCGATCTGCCTTACTCCTGCCGTGCTGGAGCCTGCTCCACCTGCGCCGGCAAGCTCACCACCGGCACCGTCGACCAGTCGGACCAGAGCTTCCTCGACGACGACCAGATCGAAGCCGGCTTCGTGCTGACCTGTGTGGCTTACCCCACCTCTGACTGCACCATCAAGACCCACGCCGAAGAAGAGCTCTATTGAGCCTCAGGCCAGGCTTGGCTTGAATCCAGATCCCGTTTCTGCCACCCTTCGGGGTGGCTTTTTCATGCCCGCGTTGGTGGATACCCTGATGGAGCCCGGCAGCGAGCACTGCAGCCCGGGCGGCCAGTACAGCTTCCGGGTGCTGGGTCCCTGCTGCCGTCTCTTCGACCGCGACGAGCTGCCCTGGCCCTGCTGCCGTCTGGCCTGGCGCAGCAAGGAACCCAGCTGGCGCCGTATCGGTCGGCGCTTCGTGGCTGATCTGGCCTCCAGGCGCTGTCCGTCCTACGC
Source organism: Synechococcus sp. EJ6-Ellesmere (assembly GCF_024345875.1). Taxonomy (NCBI): domain Bacteria; kingdom Bacillati; phylum Cyanobacteriota; class Cyanophyceae; order Synechococcales; family Synechococcaceae; genus Synechococcus; species Synechococcus sp. EJ6-Ellesmere. Next base: position 28,972 of record NZ_JAGQBY010000014.1, on the reverse strand, counting down.
CGTGGAGCTGCTCCAGCCCGGCGCCAGGCCCACTTGCACCGTGCTCACCCTCTTCCCCCAGCGCCTGTCCCCGGCCCTGCAGGAGTGGTGGTACAGCAAGCAGCCAGGAACCATGAATGCCGCCAACGTGAGCCCCCCCGATGATCTGGCCGAGGTGGCCTGAGCACGGCCTGCGGCAGCCTGTGGGGCTCGGAACGCCAAAAAAAACCGTGGCCCAGAGGACCACGGCATGGAGCTGGATTCAGCCAGTTGGATCAGAAGTAGACCTTGCCACCGCCCCACTGGGTGCCGCTCACTTTCGGGGCCACCAGGATGTAGCCGGCGATCAGGCGCAGGTCGTCATCATCAAGGTCGCGCATCTTCACGAATACATCGCTGCTGCGCATGCTGGGGTGAACGTCGGCGATGCTGTACTCCCCGTCATAGGAGGTGGGGTCCTTGATGAAGTCCACCAGGGCCTCGACTGAGTCGCGCGACGGGGTGGCCAGCGAGAGGGTCTCGGGGTCGAGGCCCACGTTGTAGTTGGTCTTGGTGACGCCGCCGGCGTGGCAGGTGCCGCAGCTGTCGTTGAAGAGCTTGCGACCGCCTTTGATCTCTGCTTCGCTGAAGGTGACCAGGTTGCCGTCCGGGTCACCGGGCACCGTGAGGGTGGCGGTGTCCCATTGGGCGGCCTGGGCAGCAGTCACGCAGAAGCCAAGACTGAGCAGAAGCGCCAGGGGCAGAACCAGCAGGGTCCGGGCAACCGCCCGAAGGGCAGTGGGAACGAAAGAGGCCATGTAGGGAGCCGGCGAAAAGGCGGTTGGCACCGCACCTGAGACCTTGTATCACGGGGGAAGGGCCCGCCGGCCGGGGATCAAGAACTGTTGCAGCGATCACCGTTGCCAGGCGGCCCCTTATGGGGTCTTGCCGTCGCCTTCGGCGCTCACTTCGAGGCTGAGAAAGTCCTTGGCTACGAGGGTGTTCGGGAAGATCGCCCTGGCCTCGTTCACCAGGTCGTCAGGGGTGACGGTGTTGCCGGCCACGTAGCGCGGACTGAGGTGGGTGAGCACCAGTTGCTTCACCCCCGCCAGCGCTGCCGTCTGCGCGGCCATGGTGCTGGTGGAGTGCTGGCGTTGGAAGGCCATCTCCGCCTCGCTGTGGGCGAAGGTGGATTCGTGGATGAGCAGATCGGCGCCGCGGGCCAGCTCCACCGCCGCTTCACTGAACACCGTGTCGGTGCAATACACCACGCTCGCACCTGGTCGGTCAGGACCGCAAAGGGTCTCTCCCCGGATGATGCGACCGTCGTCGAGGCACACGTCCCGACCGGCTTTGAGTTCGGCATAGACCGGCCCCGGCGGGATGCCCAGCTCGCGGGCTTTCTCGATGTCGAAGCGGCCGGCCCGGGGTTTCTGCTCCACCCGGTAGGCGTAGGCCGGGATGCGGTGGGTGAGCGGGGTGCAGCGCACCACCAGGTCGTCGTCGTCGAGCAGCACCGCCCCGCTGTGGGCGGCCTTGTGCACCCTGTGGGTGCGCAGCGGGTAGCCGATCCGGGTCGAGGAGGTGCGCAGCACGCCCTCGAGGTAGTCGCGCAGGGGATCAGGGCCGTAGAGATCGACGCCGCTGCAGGCTCCGGCCAGTCCGAGACTGGCCAGCAGTCCCGGCAACCCGAAGACGTGGTCGCCGTGCATGTGGGTGATGAAGATGCGCCGCAGCTGCGACACCCTCAGCTCACTGCGCAGGAACTGGTGCTGGGTTCCCTCGCCGCAGTCGAACAGCCAGAGCTCGGCCCGCTGGGGAAGGCGCAGAGCCACCGCTGAGACATTGCGGGAACGGGTGGGTACACCCGAACTGGTGCCCAGGAAGGTGACTTGCACTCCGGATGACCCTTTGGCGCATGCTGCCACGTCAGGCTCTGTCCAGGTCGGCTCTGGCGTTGCCGGGATGTGCTGGTCACAATGGCGCGCACGTTTCATGGCTGCTGCCGTTGATGGCTGTTCCCAAGACCGGTCGGTTCCGCTCCATGCTCCTGGCCTCGGCCCTGCTGCCGCAGGCGCTGCTGGCGGGGCCAGGCGGGCTGGCAGGAGCCCCGGCCGCGGCCGGGGATGTGGCCCAGGCCGTGGCGGCCCTCGACGGGCTCGAGCCCCTGATGGCCAGCCGGGCCACCAATCCTCAGATGCGGGTTCTGCTGCTGGACCTGCCGGCGATCCGGGTGGCGGGCAGCAGTGGTCTGCGCCTGCGCGACGCCAGGGGTGGGGAGCTGCTGCGGATGCCTGCCGGAGCCACCCTCGCCCTGCGCCAGGCCGGTGGCCGGATCCAGGCCCAGCCTTCGGCCGTGACCCAGGGCAGTCCTGGTGCCCTCAGCCTCAGCGAGCTCTGGCTGGAGCCCCTGCCTGTTTCGGGCGGCCTTGCCAGCCTGCAGATCGAGAACCGCCGCTACAGGGGCCGGCTGCAGGTGAGGGTTGAAGCCTCGAAGCTGAGGGCCATCAACGTCATTGCTCTGGAAACCTATCTGCCCAGCGTGGTGGGCAGTGAGATGCCCGCCAGCTGGCCGCTGGAGGCTCTGCGAGCCCAGGCCGTGGCGGCCCGCACCTATGCCCTGCGCCAGCGCAAACCCTCGGCCCCCTTCGATCTGCACGCCACGGTCACCAGTCAGGCCTACAAGGGCCTGGAGGCGGAGACCGCCTCCACCCGCGAGGCGGTGCGCAGCACCCAGGGTCTGGTGCTGATGCATGGCAACAGCCTGATCAATGCCGTCTTCCACAGCAGCAGCGGCGGCAGCACCGAGAACAGCGGTGATCTCTGGTCGCGCCAGCTGCCCTACCTGGTGAGCGTCCCTGACTACGACGACTCCAGCCCCGTGGCCCGCTGGGAGAAAACCCTCTCCCCCCAGCTGCTGGCCGGCGCCTTTGCCGAGATCGGCGGCGCCAGCCGCATCGACATCCTCTCCACCACGGGCAGCGGCCGGGTGCGCCAGGCGCGGGTGATCGGACCGTCCGGAGCCCTGGTGCTCACGGGTGCCCAGCTGCGCAGCCGCCTGGGGTTGCGCAGCACCCTGGTGCGCTTTGAGGCGGCCCCCTTCACCTTCACCCCACGGGCCCTGGCCGGCGGCACCCCGCTGCCAGTGGGAATGGGTTCGCTGCTGGCCTCGCCCCCTCCTCGGCCCCTGGCTCCGCCTTCGCCGGTGATCATCGCCGTGGGCCGCGGCTTCGGCCACGGGGTGGGCATGAGCCAGTGGGGCGCCTATGCGCTTGCCCAGCAGGGCCGCCGATTCGAGCAGATCCTGCAGCACTACTACCGCGGAGTTGAGGTGCAACCGCTACGGGCCGGATCTGGCCCCCTGGCGTCGGGAGCCGTCGCTGGGCGAGGCTCCTGAGCACCGGTCCTGCGGCTGCAGCGGCGGAGCGGCTGATCACCACGCCTGCCTCCGGTGCCAACGCCTGCTTCTCCCTACTGGTTGGCCGGCCGCTTCGAGTGTTTCGAGCAGCCGTCTGCCCTGGCCGGGCGCGTTGCTGAACTCCTGCACCAGGAGCTCAGCGGTGGATTGATGCGACCCCTGGGTCTGGCCACCGGCCGCACCATGGAGCCCGTCTACGCCGCCCTGGTGGCGAGGCTGCTGGCCCTGCCGCCTGATCAGCTCCATGCGGTGCGTCAGCGCTGGTGCAGCTTCAACCTTGATGAATATGTGGGACTGGGGCCGACGGATTGCGGCTCCTTCGCGGCGGAGATGGATCGCCAGCTGGTGGGACCGCTCGGGCTGGAGCCGGCACGGGTGCAGCTCCCCGATGGCCTGGCCGCGGATCCCGTCGCCGAGGCCCGCCGCTATGCCGAAGCCGTTGGGGCAGCGGGAGGTATCGGGCTGCAGCTGCTGGGGCTGGGCAGCAACGGCCACGTGGGCTTCAATGAGCCTCCCTGCGGTCCCCACGCTCCCAGCCGCAGCCTCAGCCTCAGCGCCGCCACCCGCCGTCAGAACGCGGCGGCCTTCGGGGGGGATCCGGCCCGGGTGCCAGCCGGGGCGATCACCCTTGGCCTGGAGCAGATCCTGGGGGCCGAGCGCATCCTTCTGGTGGTGAGCGGCGCGGCCAAGGCGGGCATCCTGGCGCGGCTGCTGAGGGAGCCCCCCGGGCCGTCGTTGCCGGCCAGCTGGCTGCAGGGCCATCCGGGACTGCGCCTGATCGTCGATCGCGCCGCCCTGGAGGGCTGAGGGGCTCAGCCCATCACGGCATTAAGCAGGTCGGCGTCGGCCTCCAGGTTGGAGGTGAGGCTGCGCACGTCATCGAGATCCTCCAGAGCGTCGAGCATGCGCAGGCAGCGACGCAGCTGGTCGTCGCATTCCAGCCGGCAGGGGGCGGAGGACACCCAGCGCAACTCCCAGTCGAGCACGGGCCAGCCCAGCTGCCGCAAGTGGTGCTGGAGGGTCTCCAGGTCGGTGTAGCCGCAGAACACCTCGGCGTTCTCCCCCTCCAGGCTGTAGCCCAGCACCGGCGGACCGCCCTGATCCTCCAGGCTCAGCAGGCTCTCGAGCAGGTCCTCTTCGCTGGGCACCGGCGACTCCAGCCGCACGACCCCCTGCTGCTCGAACAGGTACCCGACGCAGCCACTCTCCCCCAGGTTCCCACCCTGCTTGCTGAAGGCCAGGCGCAGGTCGGCGGCGGTGCGGTTGCGGTTGTCGGTGAAGCACTCCACCATCACTGCGACCCCGCCGGGGCCATAGCCCTCGTAGCGGACCGCCTCGAACTGATCGGCCTCGCCGCCGCCCTGGCCTGAGCCCTTGGCGACGGCCCGCTCGATGTTGGCGCTGGGCATGCCGGCGGCCTTGGCCTTGTCGATGGCAGTTCGTAGCTGGAAGTTCCCGGCGGGATCAGCCCCATGGCGGGCCGCCACCGTGATCTCCCGCCCCAGTCGGGTGAAGACCACTCCGCGCCGGGCGTCGACCACGGCCTTCTGGCGTTTGATCTGGGCCCACTTGCTGTGGCCGGCCATGGCGGATCGATCGATGAAGAGTGGGGACGTGGCCGGGAGCCACGTTGCAGCAGGGGCAGCCCTGAGGGGATCAGCCCATGGCCTCCAGCACCAGCTTGGGCTGGAGCCAGCCGTCTGGGCCGGCCCTGGCCATCCCTGCCAGGTTGCCATCCGGATCCAGCACCACCACCACCTGGTGTTCGCTCAGGTGGGCGGGGCCGGCCAGGCGCCGGCCGCAGCGCCAGCTCACCAGATCGCCAGACTCCAGGGTGAAGGCGGGGTAGTGGCCCAGAGCACGGAGGGGAGCAAGGGGCGGCGGCGGCGGCTCTGCCTCAAGCTCCTCGAGGCCCACGGCAGCGCTGAGCGTGAAGCCCAGGGCTTCGGTGCGGCGCAGCTCGGCGAGGGCCCCACCGCAGCCGAGGGCCTCACCCAGATCCCTGGCCAGGGAGCGGATGTAGGTGCCGGCGCTGCAGCGCACTTCCAGCTCCAGGCGCCCCGAGCTGGGCTCCCAGCCCAGCAGCTCCAGCCGCTCGACCGTGACGGCTCGCTCCTGCAGGTCCGAGTGCTCTCCGCGGCGGGCTCTGGCGTAGGCCCGCTCCCCCTGAACGTGCACCGCAGACACCTGGGGCGGGCGTTGCAGGATCGGCCCGCGGAAGGGGTCCAGGGCCGCCTCCAGGTCCTGCCGGCTGAGTGACGGCAGCGGCCGGTTCTCCAGAACAGTGCCGCTGAGGTCGTCGCTGTCGGTTGACAGGCCCAGCTGGATCACCCCCCGGTAGGCCTTGGCCCCATCGAGGTAGGGCAGAAGGCGGGTGGCAGGCCCCAGCGCCAGGGGCAGCACACCGGTCACGGCCGGATCGAGGGTGCCGCCATGGCCGACGCGCTTGAGGCCATAACGGCGGCGCACCCGCGCCACACAGCCATGGGAGGTGAGGCCGGCCGGTTTGTCGAGAATCAGGAACCCGCAGGGTGCCTGGGGCTGTTGTTGGGTGCTGGGGCGGCAGCCGGATGTGGTCATGGCAGGCACTGTTGCATCCGGGCCCCGGGCCTGCAGGCTGGGAGGAGCGCCCGTTCCCTCTTTCGCCCGTGACCCTGCAGCAGCGCCGTGATCTGGCTTTTCTCGTGCTGGCCGGCCTCTTCCTGGGCACGATGGGCATGCTCAACATCCTCGGCCTCACCCGCTTTCTCACCCTGGGCTCGATCGGCGGCTGGCCGATCGTGGTGGCGGTGGGGGCCCTGCCCTACCCGATCACCTTCCTCTGCACCGACCTGATCCGCGAGATCTGGGGGGAACGGCAGGCCAGCCAGCTGGTGTGGGTGGGGTTGCTGCTCAACGGCTGGATCGTGCTGATTCTCTGGCTGGGGGGAATTCTGCCGGGGCTGGATGGACATGGGGGCAGCGCCGGGCTGCCGCTGGCGGCGGCGGGGGAGCGGCTACCGCTGTTCTACGAGATGCGAACCCTGGCTTTCGGGGCGGTGGGGGCCTCGATGGTGGCCTATCTGGCCGCCCAGTTCACCGACGTGCGGCTGTTCCATTTCTGGAAGCGACTCACCGCCGGCCGGGCACTGTGGTTGCGTAACAACGGCTCCACCCTGATCAGCCAGCTGGTGGACACCACGGCGGTGGTGCTGATCAGCCACTATGCCGCCCACGTGCTGCCCCTCAGGGCCGAGGAGGCGGTGTTGCCCCAGCTGGGGAGCTTCATCGCCAGCGGCTACCTGTTCAAGCTGGTGGCAGCCCTGCTGGACACCCTGCCGTTCTATCTGCTGGTGGCCTGGCTGCGCCGTTGGCTGGCGGTGCCCGGTGCCGGCGCGGAGCTTGAGGATCTGGGCTCCCCGTAGCCTGGCTTCAGTTCCAGCAACGAGCCGATTTGCCTGAAGCTGTAAGCCCCCTGCCCTGCCCAGTGGCGACTCTGGAGGGAGAGAGGGGTGCGGTCTGTGATGGTCTTGATCTGGAGGCCTTTCTTGGCGATGGCTTTGCCTTGCGTCAGCAGCTGGCCTCCTATCTGGGCCTTACCGCCGAGCAGCTCGAGGAGCGCCTGCCGCAAAGTTGCGCGGAGTTGGCCTCCCTGCATCCCGGTGCGGTGGGCTTCGACCCTCAGCGGGTGGAGGCGTTCTATGAGCAGACCGTGGGCACCGGACACCTGCTGGAGTTGGCTGCCTGGCACCTGGGCAGTGCGGACTACATCGGCGACACCCTGCGTCTGCAGGCCCGCTACGCCCGCGGAACGGTGCTGGATTTCGGTGGTGGCATCGGCACCCATGCCCTGGCGGCCGCGGCTCTGGCGGAGGTGGAGCGGGTCTGGTTCGTGGACCTCAACCCCCACAACCGCGCGTTTGTGGCGGAGCGGGCCGCACGCTTCGGGCTCAGCGATCGGCTGAAGGTATGCCGCGATCTTGGCGATCAAGGCCTGCCCCAGCAGTTCGACACGGTGGTCTGCCTGGATGTGCTGGAGCATCTGAGTGATCCAGCTGGGCAGTTGGAGCTGTTCGCCGCCCACATGAATACCGGGGCCATAGCCCTGCTCAACTGGTATTTCTTCCAGGGCTTTAACGGGGAATATCCGTTCCACTTCGATGATCCGGCTCTGGTGGAGCGGTTTTTCCGCACCCTGCAGAGCCGGTTTCTGGAGGTCTTCCACCCCTACCTGATCACCACCCGGGCCTATCGGCTGATGGGATGAAAAGAAAAAAAGGGGGGGGGCTCTCTCTGCCCCCGGCCGGGGCCTGCCTCCTCAGACGGCTGCAGCCACGTGAATACGCTTGCGGGCGCGCAGACCGCGTTTGATCGACTCGAAGCTCACCACACCGGGCACGAGGGCGAAGAGGGTGTCGTCCGAGCCACGACCGACGTTCACGCCAGGCATCACCGAGGTACCGCGCTGGCGCACGAGGATGGAGCCGGCGGTGACGGTTTCACCGCCGTAGCGCTTGACGCCGAGACGCTTGGAATTGGAGTCGCGTCCGTTGCGTGTGGAGCCTGTGCCTTTCTTGTGGGCCATGGGGTGGAGAGTTGGTGGAAGGATTCAGAAGTGGACTGAAGCGCTGGAGCTCAGGCGATCGCCTTGCCGTTGACGCTGATCGACTGGACCATCACCCGGGTGAGTTCCTGACGGTGACCGTTCTTGCGGCGGGTTTTCTTTTTCGGACGCATCTTGTACACCAGGATCTTTGGACCGCGGCGATGGGCCAGCACCTTGAGCTCGATGGTGGCGCCGCTCACGTAGGGGTGGCCGAGGTTAGTGCCCTGACCGTCGCGCACCAGCAGGACGTTCTCCAGAGTCACCGTCTCATCCACCTCGGCGGCGATGCGGTCGAGGTCGTAGTAGCGGTTCGGCTGGAACCAGAACTGCTGGCCGGAGGCCTCGGCAATGGCGTACAGGTCGGTGCTGGCGGCAACAGGAGCGCTGCTCTCCGTTGTGGTGGCTGGACTCTCGGGAGCGGGGCTCTCTGTGGCTTGACTCATGGGCTCAGGGGGCGTGGACAGGCCAGTGGAGGTGGAGGCTGGCCTGCGCCGCCACCAACTCACCACTGTTCAGGCCTGTCGCACAACCATTCAATCGACAAGCGACGATCATCTCTCTTTGCCTGCCGGCTCGTCAACACTAAGGTCTGTCAACCGCTGCCGCTGCTCCTCTCCCCATGACCCAGCCGGCGCTCACCGTGGCCTCGCTGATCCGCGATGAGCAGCTGCGCCAGGCCTGCAGCACCTGGTTGCCCCAGGGACGCTACGAGTTGATGGAGCTGGGTCTGCAGCAGGATCCCGCCGCCGAGCTGGAGCGCTGCTGGGAACAGTTCGATGCGGTTCTGCTGGAGCCCGGAGTGCTCTCGATCGAGGCTTTCCAGCGCCTGCGGGCCCAGGGCCGGATCCTGCCGGCGGTGGTGCTGGGCCAGCTCAGCGGGCCGATGGAGTTTTTCCAGGACGAAGTGCATCTCCCTCCTGATCAGATGGAGCAGCTCAGCTACAGTCTTGATGCAGCCATTTCCCGCTGTCTTCGCCGCAGAAGTTCAAGCGGATCGGGGGGGAACCTCGACGCCAGCGATTCCCATGCTGGGGAGAGTGATCAGTCGAACTGGAGGTTGCCCCACCGCCTGCGCGAGAGGCTTGGCTACCTTGGAATTTTCTACAAGCGTGATTCCTCCCGCTTTCTGCGCAATCTCTCTGCGGCTGAGCGAAAGGTGCTGCTGCGCTCCCTGCAGCGAACATACCGAGACCTGCTGATCAGCTATTTTCGAGATCCAGCAGCTGCCAATCAGGCCCTGGAAAGCTTCGTGAATACGGCATTCTTCAGCGATCTTCCCATCACTAAAACAGTGGAAATCCATGTGGACATGATCGACGAATTCTGGAAAAAACTACAACTTGAAGGCCACAAGCAGGATTTCCTCAAGGACTATCGTTTGGCCTTGCTTGATGTCATGGCCCACCTCTGCGAAATGTATCGACGCTCACTCCCTCCGGAGGTCACGGACAAGCCCAGCGAAGGAATGGTCGCCAAGATCATCACCGCATCCCAGGTGCAATCATGAGTCCACAGAAGACCTACATCCTTAAGCTCTACGTTGCTGGCAATACCCCCAATTCGATGCGGGCTCTCAAGACGCTGCGTCTGATTCTTGAGCAGGAGTTCAAGGGTGTGTACGCTCTCAAGGTGATTGACGTACTCAAGAATCCGCAACTGGCCGAAGAAGACAAGATCCTGGCGACCCCCACACTGGCCAAGATCCTGCCGCCACCGGTGCGCCGGATCATCGGCGATCTCTCCGATCGCGAGCGGGTGCTGATCGGTCTCGACCTTCTCTACGACGAGCTCACCGACCGCCAGATCGCTGACGAGATGATGGACGAGTCTGATGAAATCTGAATTCTTTAGATCACTGCTGTCTTTTTCGTCCTGAGCCAGTCCGGGCCCTAGATTCTGGGCCTAAGTTCAAGGCCCCATGCAGGATTTCAATGCCGTCAGCCAGCCCAGCATGAAGCTGCAGAAGCTGCCCACAGGCGTGGAAGGCCTCGATGACATCTGTCAGGGGGGCTTGCCGATCGGGCGCTCCACACTGATTAGCGGCACTTCGGGCACGGGGAAGACTGTTTTTTCCCTTCATTTTCTCCACAACGGCATCCGTCATTTCGACGAGCCCGGGATCTTCGTGACCTTTGAGGAGTCTCCTCTCGATATCATCCGCAATGCCGCCAGTTTCGGCTGGAATCTGCAGGAACTGGTGGCCCAAGGCAAGCTTTTCATCCTGGACGCCTCTCCCGACCCAGACGGCCAGGATGTGGCCGGTAATTTCGATCTGTCCGGATTGATCGAGAGGATCAACTACGCCATTCGTAAGTATAAAGCCAAGCGCGTAGCCATTGATTCCATCACCGCCGTCTTTCAGCAGTACGATGCCGTATCGGTGGTGCGGCGTGAGATCTTTCGCCTGATCGCCAGGCTGAAGGAAATCGGTGTCACCACCGTGATGACTACTGAGCGCATCGACGAATATGGCCCGATAGCCCGCTACGGCGTCGAAGAATTCGTTTCGGATAATGTGATCATCTTGCGTAATGTGCTTGAAGGGGAACGCCGGCGGCGCACCGTGGAAATTCTCAAGCTACGAGGTACCACCCATATGAAGGGTGAATTTCCGTTCACCATGGGAGCCCATGGAGTTGCGATCTTTCCACTCGGGGCGATGCAGCTCACTCAGCGCTCCTCAAATGTGCGCATCAGTTCAGGTGTGCTGCGGCTCGATGAGATGTGTGGTGGCGGATTCTTCAAGGATTCGATCATCCTTGCAACCGGTGCAACCGGCACGGGTAAAACCTTGCTGGTTAGCAAGTTCGTTGAAGATGCCTACAACAACAAGGAACGTGCCATCCTCTTTGCCTATGAAGAGTCAAGGGCACAGCTGCTGCGCAATGCCACCAGCTGGGGTATCGATTTCGAGCAGATGGAGCAGGATGGACTGCTCAAGATCATCTGCGCCTACCCGGAATCCACCGGCCTGGAAGACCACTTGCAGATCATCAAAACGGAGATCGCTCAGTTCAAGCCGGCACGGATGGCCATCGATTCCCTCTCGGCGCTCTCCAGGGGCGTCAGCCACAACGCTTTCCGCCAATTCGTGATCGGGGTTACCGGCTATGCCAAGCAGGAGGAGATCGCCGGTTTCTTCACGAATACATCGGAGGAGTTCATGGGCAGTCACTCCATCACCGACTCCCACATCTCCACGATCACAGACACCATCCTCTTGCTTCAGTACGTGGAAATCCGTGGCGAAATGGCGCGTGCCATCAACGTGTTCAAAATGCGGGGTTCCTGGCATGACAAGGGCATCCGCGAGTTTGTGATCACCGGTAATGGCCCTGAAATCAGGGATTCCTTCTCCAATTTCGAGCGCATCATCAGTGGTGTTCCCCATCGGGTCACCACCGACGAGCGCACCGAGCTCTCACGCATCGCGCGCAGCTTCGAAGGTGAGGAGTCGTTTTAGACCCCTGCCAGATTCGGCTGCGCCAGACGGGCCTGCTGGGAGCGGCGTTCTCCTTCCACCATCAATTCATCGCTGTCGGCCTGCTCGAGGGGCAGGTCGAACCAGAACGTGGTTCCCACCCCGGGCTCGCTCGCCATCTGGATCGCGGTGCCGTGCTTCTCAAGGATGCCACGCACGATCGAGAGACCAAGCCCTGTGCCCACTTCGGTGTGAACAGCGTTCTCCACCCGTTTGAAGCGCTCGAAGAGGCGCAGCTGATCTTCCCGCGAAAGGCCTGTGCCCGAGTCGGCGATCTCCACCCGCAGCCTTGGCAGGGGTGAGCTGAGCTCACAGCTCGGGGCGTCCAGCGCCGGCAGGTTGGCTGGATCGAGATGGCAGGAATCGGGCCACGGGTAGGCCCGCAGCATCACGCGGCCCCCGGCTGGGGTGAACTTGAGCCCGTTGCCCACGAGGTTGTCGAACACCTGCAGCAGCAGATCCCAGTTGCCCCGCACTCCGGGTAGGTGAGCATCCACCTCCAGCTCCAGCTGCACCCCCTTCTCCTCGGCGTTGAGGCGGTAGTTGCGCAGGGTCTGCTCCATGGCCGGGCGCACTTCCATCGGCTCAAGTGTCCAGGTGCGGTCGGATTCGAGCCGCGAGAGATCGAGCACGTCGTTCACCAGTCGGGTGAGGCGGTCGGTCTCGGCGTTGGCGATCGCCAGAAATTCCTGGGTTTCTTCCTCGCTGAGCTGATCGCGAAGATCGTGCAGCGTCTCCACGTAGCTCTTGATGTTGAACAGCGGCGTGCGCAGCTCATGGGACACGTTGCTGATGAAGCGGCTCTGGGCGGCGTTGAGTTCCACCTCCCGCGTCAGGTCCTGCACGGTCATGGCGATGCCCTTCAGGCTTTCCCCCGCGGCGTCCTTGACCGTCTGCAGAACGATGCGCAGGGTGCGCGGCGGTTCGCCGAAACTGCAGCGGACATCAGCACTGTCCTTCTCCCCGCTCACCAGGGAATCAAGCGGCCCCTGCAGCTCCATCGTCAGCACATCGGGCAGTTCACTGCCCAGCTCGTTGCCTTCGAGGTTGCGGCCTTCCCAGCGGAACAGCCTCCTGGCGGTGGGATTGACCAGCACGATCCGTCCCTCGCCATCGAGCAAAGCTGCGCCATCAGCCATGGTGGCGATCAGGCTCTGCTGTTTCACCTGGGCAGCGGTGAGCTCCTCGATGTTGGCGGCGTCGTAGTCCTCCAGCTGGGAGGCCATGTCATTGAAGCCATTGAGCAGTTCCCCCAGCTCGCCACCCACGGGCAGGGAGATGCGTGCCTCGAAATCGCCACCGGCGATGGCGCGCACACCTCTCAGCAATTCCTTCACTGGACGGGTGATCGTGAGGGCATTGAACACTGCTCCCAGGATCACCAGCACCCAGATCGAGATGAACACCGCCACCGTCACTTCGCGGGTGAGGGCCGCGCTGGCGAGCACCGCTTCGTTGGGATTGATGCCGAGGGCGAGCACCCCCAGATAGCGCCCCTCGCTCACCATCGGTACGAACACATCCGTCACCTGGCCATCAGGGCTGAGGTGTTGCCGGATCAGGGGGTTCTGGGGGCGGCGTTGCAGCTCGGCTGGCAGTTCAAGTTTGCGGCTGAGCAGCAGTTCACTGCCGCCGTTGGTGGCGCTGATTGGAATCCCGAGGTAGATCACCCCTTCGGGATCGGCGAAGAAGATGTAACGCAGGCTGCGGCTCGAGCGCCAGAAGCGCTCCGCGACCGCCGCCAGTTCCCGGTCGTTGCCCTCCGCCACCAGCGGTGTCACATTCGCCGAGAGCAGCAGGCCCAGGTCCCGGGCGAAGCGTGTGTCGCTCATGCGCGCATCCATCTGGATGCCATTGAGCGCGAAAAAGGTGATGCCCGTCATCATCAGGCTCACCACCAGGGTGGCCACCGCCAGCAGCTTGGTCTGAAGGCTGAACTCCGCCCACCAGAGGTTGAGTTGCTCCCACCAACCCTGGGGCAACGGCGTGCCGCCGGCACTGTCGGCGCCTGGGGTCGGGGAAGGTGAGGCGTCGTTCACGCCTGGAGGCGAAGCTGCCCTGGCACCCTAGGGGCGCCTGACCTGGTGGCCGATGTCGCGGCGAAAGGTGATGCCTTCGTAATGCACCTGATCAAGGCCGTCGTAGGCACTGGCGAAGGCCGCATCGAAATCCCCCGCCTGGGCCACCACCGCCAGCACCCGGCCCCCGGCGGTCACGCAGGCGCCCGACTCCTCCAGGCGGCTGCCGGCATGGAAGAGCTGCCGCTGGGGCGTGGTCAGCGGCTCGGTGTTGATCACATCCCCCCGGCGCACCTCACCGGGGTAGCCCTCGGCGGCAGCCACCACACAGGCACTGCAGCCACCGGCAATGGTCAGGGGCGGCGCCTGATCCAGGCCCCCCTGGGCGCAGGCCAGCAGCACCGCCGCCAGTTCAGCGCCCAGCAGGGGCATCAGGGTCTGGCATTCGGGATCGCCGAAGCGGCAGTTGAACTCGATCACCTTGGCCCCGTCGTCGCTGAGCATCAGCCCCGCGTAGATCACCCCCCGGTAGTCGATGCCCCGCTGGCGCAGGGCTTCCAGGGTGGGCTCCAGCACCTCCCGGCGCACCTGCTCGAGGGCGCCGGCATCAAGCAGAGGGGCAGGGGCGTAGGCCCCCATGCCGCCGGTGTTGGGCCCGGTGTCTCCCTCCCCGATGCGCTTGTGATCCTGGGCCGGCGGCAGCAGCACCATCGAGCGGCCGTCGGTGAGGGCGAACACCGACACCTCAGGGCCGCTCAGCCGCTCCTCCAGCACCAGGCTTTGGCCGGCGTCGCCGAACCGTCCCGCAAAGATCTCCTCGATGGCGGCGCGGGTGTCCTCCAGGCTCTCAGCCACCGTGACCCCCTTGCCGGCCGCCAGACCATCGGCCTTGACCACCAGGGGCCGCCCCTCCCGGTCCAGCACCGCCAGGGCCTCGCTGCGACTGGAGGCGGCCCAGTAGCCGGCGGTGGGCACGCCCGCCTCCAGCATCAGGGCCTTGGCCCAGCGTTTGCTGGCTTCGAGCCGGGCGCCGTCGGCCCCCGGTCCGAACACCGCGAGGCCTCCGGCCCGCAGGCGGTCGGCCAGGCCGTCGGCGAGCGGACCCTCCGGGCCCACCACCACCAGCGTCACCCCCCGCTCCAGGGCCGCATGCAGCAGGCCCTCCTGGTCGGACTCGCTGATGGCCAGGGCCTCACAGCCCTCCAGCTGGGCCGTGCCGCCATTGCCGGGTGCCACCCAGACACGCTCCACCCCAGGGCAGCGGGCCAGGGCCCAGGCCAGGGCATTTTCGCGGCCGCCTGAGCCAACCACCAGCAACCGGCGCACGCTGGCCTCGGAGGAGTCGGGGGCTGTGGTGCGGGCCGAAGCTGTCATGGGGGCCGGAGCGGCGGAAGTGGCCAATCGGTTCCCTTAGGTTGACCCCCGGTGGACCGCCAGCCGTGTCATTCCTTCTCTACATGCCGGTGGTTCCCGCTGCGCCGCTTGCTTGCCGTGGCCTGGCCCGCTGGGCTGGACGAGCGGCAGGTCTGCTGACGCTGCTGCTGCTGGGCGTCAGCGCCCCCGCGGGCAGCCGCGCGCAGCCGCAGCCGGTTCCGTCGCCTGTCCCGATCCCACAGGTGGCGCCCCCCGGTCCCCCGGTGTCGGTTCTGCCCATGCCGGCTCTGCCGATGGATGAGCAGGTGTTTGCCGCCGCCCTGACGTCCGATCAGCTGACGGTGCTGGAACAGGCTTGCCAGGACTCCGCCCGATTTGATCTGCCTGTGCGGCTCCGCCAACTCAAAGACCGGCTGGTGGCCCTGTACCCCGCTCCCCAGCCCCTGCCGGTGGTGCTTGCCAACGCCAACGCCCTGATCAGTTGCCTGGCGCCGGAGGCGGCCCTGTCGGTGCTGGACCGCTACGGGCCGGGGCCGGGGCTCGAGCGCCAGCAGTGGCTGACCCTGCAGTGGCGGGCGGCCAATGCCGGACTTAACCACCGACGGGCGGCCGAAGCTCTGCGGCGGTTGGCCGACGGTGAGCGCAGCCGCCTGGAGACCACGGCGCTGCCGGTGCGGCTGCGCGACGATGGCACCCTCGATACCCGCTCAGCGCTCGACGTGCTCGCCTCCCATCTGGCGGCGATGGGCCGCCGGCAGGAAGCCGCTGAGGTGCTGCTGGCCGGGCGCCTGCCTGGTGTGGTGGCGGCTGAGCGTTTGAAGCAGGCGGTGGCGCTGCTGAACGATCTTCCCCTGGCCCAGCGCAACGCCCTCATGGAGATGGCCCTTGATCAGGCCGCCGCCGGCGGGGCCTGGGGGCTGGCGGCCCAGTTGCTCGATGAACAGCAGGCCCTGCAGCGGCTCGAGGGGGGGGATCCGGAACCGGCGCGGCAGCGGCGGTTGCGCCTCAGCCGCCGCATCGACGACACCTACGCCGAATGGCTGCTGCGGCGCGATGATCCCTCCGAGGCGAAACGCAACAAGGTGTTGGAGCAGCGCCTGCGCTCCCCGCGCGAGCCTGGAGGCCATGCGCCCTCTGCGGCTCAACCGGCCACCCTGGGGCCCCAGGAATCAGCTCTCCCATCCGTCCCCGAGTCCGCCGAATCCATCACCCCATGACTGCCTACCAGCTGGGCCCGCTCCTCTACGAAGGCAAGGCCAAGCGGGTCTTCCAGACCGATCAGCCAGACCTGCTGGCCGTTGAGTTCAAAGACGAGGCCACCGCCTTCAACGCGCTCAAGAAGGCCGAGCTGGCTGAGAAGGGCACCCTGAACTGCCGCATCTCTGCCCTGCTGTTCGAGCACCTCCAGCACTCGGGGGTGCCCACCCACTACCTGGGTGTTCAAGGCCGGCACTGGATGCTGGTGCGGCCGGTGCGGGTGATCCCGCTGGAGGTGGTGATCCGCAACGTGGCGGCCGGATCGCTGTGCAAGCAGATGCCGATCGAGCCGGGAACGCCGTTGGACCCGCCGCTCCTCGACCTCTATTACAAGGATGACGCCTACGCGGATCCCTTCCTGAGCGAGGCCCGGCTGGAGCGGCTGGCCCTGGTGAACAGTGAACAGCGACTGGAGCTGGAAGCCCTGGCCCGCCAGGTGAATACGGTGCTGCTTGAGCTGTTCGCCCGCATCGGACTGCAGCTGGTGGATTTCAAGCTCGAGCTGGGTTTCACGGCCGACGGCCAGCTGGTGGTGGCTGATGAGATCAGCCCAGACACCTGCCGCCTCTGGGACCTCGACGTGGACGATGACAAGGATCGGATTCTGGACAAGGACCGGTTCCGCCAGGACCTTGGCGGTGTGATCGAGGCCTATGGGGAGGTCCTCAAACGGGTCCAAGGGGTGATCCAAGGGCCAAGCATGTACGGGTAAGGTCACGTCAATTTGCGGCAATGCCGCTTTGACTCGGAGAACCATGGGTGTCATCACCAACGCCCGCACCAGCACTGCCTTCTCCGATGCCGGGCCTCGGTCCCTGCCGCTCACCCTCTGGCTGGGGCTGCCCCTGCTGGCTTTGCTGGCGCTCCTGACTCCCCTGAGAGCGGCTGCCCAGAGCCAACCGGCCGTCGAAGTGGCCCAGGCCGCCGAGCCGGCTCCCGCCTCTGGCCCGGAGCCGACCACGGCCGCCCCGGAAGCCGGCGAACTGGTCCCTGAAGGCGGCACACCGGTTCCTGCACCGGCCGAGACGCCGGCAACCCCACCCACCGGCGAGCCCCCCGCCTCGATCAGCCCCGAAAGCCTCACCCCGGCCAAACCGGATGAACCCAGGGTCCTGGTCAGTGAAGTGGTTGTTCAGGGCCTCGAAGGCCACCCCGAGCGGGAGCGCCTGGAGCTGGCCGTCTACGACGCCATGGTGGTGCGCCCCGGCAGCCGTGTGACGCGCAGCGAGTTGCAGACGGATCTCTCTGCCATCTACGCCAGTGGCTGGTTCTCGGACGTGCGCATCCAGCCCGTGGATGGCCCCCTCGGGGTGCAGGTGGTGGTGATCGCCACCGCCAACCCGGTGCTGCAGAAGGTTGAGTTCGAGGCGGCGAAGGTCAAGCTGCCGCCCGCGGTCCTGGCGGACACCTTCGCTGCGGATTACGGCAGAACCCTCAATCTCAACACCCTGCAGTCCCGCATGCAGGAGCTCCAGAAGTGGTATTCCGATCAGGGTTACTCCCTGGCGCGGGTCACCGGTCCCAACCGGGTGAGTCCTGATGGCACGGTGCTGCTCACGGTTCGCGAGGGCACCGTCGAGGGGGTAGAGGTTCAGTTCCTCAACAAGGAAGGCTCGGCCACCAACGACAAGGGCGAACCGATCCGTGGCAAAACCAAGCCCTGGGTTGTCAGCCGCGAGATCTCGATCAAGCCAGGGGAAACCTTCAACCGCCGTAACCTCGAGGACGACATCAAGCGCCTCTACGGCACCGGCCTGTTCGGTGACATCAAGGTGACCCTGCGGCCCGTGCCGGCCAAGCCCGGCGAAGTGGTGATCGTGCTGGGCATCGTCGAGCAGTCGTCGGGTTCCCTCTCCGGCGGCCTGGGTTACAGCCAGAGCCAGGGGGTGTTCGGCCAGATTCAGCTCCAGGACAGCAACCTGCTCGGCCGGGCCTGGGATCTGGGGGTCAACTTCACCTATGGCCAGTTCGGTGGCCTGGCCGACATCTCCTTCACTGATCCCTGGATCAAAGGAGATGCCTACCGCACGGCCTTCCGCGCCCGGGTGTTCCTCAGCCGCGACGTTCCACAGATCTTCCAGAGTCAGAACAACGGCAACATCAACACGGTCTCCGACTTCTACAAGGCACCGGGCACCAATGTTGCTTATAACATCAACAACAACAACAACCCCGAGAGCAAGACCTTCCGCTCGGTGTCCGAAGCCGAATCGCAATCTCCCAACAACAGCTGGTTTGATTACGAAGGCAATTCAGTTGCCATTCAACGTGCTGGCGGCAACATCCAGTTCGTGCGCCCTCTCAACGGCGGTAACCCCTTCAAACGGGCGCTCTGGAGTGTGGTTCTCGGCCTCAGTGCACAGGAAGTCACGCCGATGAACTTCACCGGTGCCAACCGCCGCTTCGGCGTGAGCACCAACAATTTCGATGGCTCGGATGCTCCCGTCGACGATGTGATCTGCATCGCTTTCAACTGCGCCCGCAGCAATCAGTTGCTGGCCTTGCGGGTGGCTGCCACCCGCAACAATCTCAACGACCCCCGCAATCCCACCTCCGGTTCCTTCCTCAGCGTCGGCACCGAGCAGTATGTCTCTGTCGGCCCCGATTCGCCCACCTTCAACCGTCTGCGCGCCAGTTACAGCTATTTCATCCCGGTCAACTGGCTGAAGTTCTACAAGGGTTGCCGGCCCAAGCCCGGTGAAACCCCCGACTGCAAGCAGACCGTGGCGTTCCAGTTCTCGGCCGGCACGAATATCGGTGATCTGCCGCCCTACGAAGCCTTCTGTGTGGGGGGCTCCAACTCCGTGCGCGGCTATGCCGACTGCGACATGGGCGTGGGACGCAGCTTCGGTGAAGCCACGATCGAGTACCGCTTTCCCCTGTTCAGCATCGTCAGCGGTGAGCTGTTCGTGGATGGCGGCACGACCTTCGGCAGCCAGTCGGGAGTGCCTGGCAACCCGGGCTCGCTGCTCGACAAGCCCGGCAGCGGCTTCTCGGTGGGTACCGGCCTGATCGTCACCACACCGGTGGGCCCCCTGCGTCTGGAGGTGGCCAGCGAGGGCTTCACCGGCGATTGGCGCTTCAACCTCGGTGTGGGCTGGAAGTTCTAGTGACCGTCTGGCCTGAGGACTACAGCCAGGCCTGGACCCTGGCGACGGCTGTCGAGCGCACAGGCGTTGGTCTGCACAGCGGCAGTCCCTGCCGCGTCCGCCTTCAGCCCACCGATACGGCCGGCTACAGGGTGGGCTGGCTGGATGCCCCGGCGCTGGAGCCGGTGGCCCTGCACCCGTCGCAGGTGAGCGACACCCAGCTGTGCACCGCCCTGCGCCTCGACCAGCGCCGTCTGGCCACGGTGGAGCACCTGCTGGCGGCCCTGGCGGGCACGGGCCTCTCCCACCTGGAGCTGCTGGTGGAAGGTGAGGAGGTTCCCGTTCTCGATGGATCCGCCCTGCCCTGGGTGGACGCCATCGCCGAAGCAGGTCTGAGGTGCCTCGGCCACCGCGTGCCACTCCAGCCCTTGAGCGCCCCGATCACCCTGCAGCAGGGCCAGAGCTTCATCACCGCCTTACCAAGCGAGAGGCCCCGCATCGGGGCCGCGATCGAGTTTCCCCAGGGGGCCATCGGCAGGCAGCTCTACTCCCTTGAGCTCACTCCCACCGCCTTCGTCGAGCAGATCGCGCCGGCCCGCACCTTCGGCTTCCGGGAGCAGATCGATCAGCTCCGGTCCGCCGGTCTGATCCGGGGTGGCGATCTTGAGAACGCCCTGGTCTGTGATGGCGATCACTGGCTCAACCCGCCCCTGCGTTTCCCCCAGGAACCGGTGCGCCATAAGCTCTTGGACCTGCTGGGGGACCTGGCGCTGGCGGGCTTGCCCCAGGCCCAGGTCTTCGCCTTCCGTGGATCCCACGGGCTGCACACTGCCCTGGCGGCGGCCCTGGCCGCTCCGTCCCGCTGACCCGAAGCTCGTTGTCCGTTCCTCCCGCTGGCGCCCCCCTGCTCACCTCCGAGCAGATCCTCAACCTGCTGCCCCACCGTTATCCCTTCGCTCTCGTGGATCGGGTGATCGAGTACGAACCGGGCAAACGGGCCGTTGCCCTCAAGAACGTCACCCTCAATGAGCCCCAGTTCCAGGGCCATTTCCCTGGCCGCCCCTTGATGCCCGGAGTGCTGATCGTGGAGGCCATGGCCCAGGTGGGTGGTCTGATCGTCACCCAGATGCCGGAGTTGCCCAAGGGGTTGTTCGTGTTCGCCGGCATCGACGGGGTGCGTTTCCGCCGGCCGGTGGTGCCCGGTGATCAGTTGCGCATCAGCTGCGAACTGCTCAGTCTCAAACGCAAGCGGTTCGGCAAAGTGAAGGCTGAAGTCACCGTCGACGGAGACCTGGTCTGCTCAGGGGAACTCATGTTCTCCCTGGTTGACTGAGGCCATGACCAGCACAGCCGTGGAAACCACGATTCACCCCACCGCGGTGGTCGACAGCCGCGCCCAGCTTGGCCAGGGCGTTCAGATCGGTCCCTTCGCCGTGATCGGTCCCGACGTGCAGCTCGGCGCCGGCTGCCAGATCGGTCCCCATGTGGTGATCGATGGCCGGGTGACGATGGGCTCCGGTAACCGCATTTTCCCCGGCGCCTGCATCGGCCTCGAACCCCAGGATCTCAAGTACGGCGGTGCCCCCACCGAGGTGGTGATGGGCGACGACAACACCATCCGCGAGTGCGTCACGATCAACCGGGCCACGGCTGATGGTGAGCAGACCCGCCTGGGCAGCGGCAATCTGCTGATGGCTTACAGCCATGTGGGCCACAACTGCCTGCTGGGTGACCGGATCGTGGTGGCCAACAGCGTGGCGATCGCCGGCCATGTGGTGATCGGCGACCGGGCGGTGATCGGCGGAGTGCTCGGCATCCACCAGTTCGTGCACATCGGCAAGCTGGCGATGGTGGGTGGCATGAGCCGCATCGACCGCGACGTGCCCCCGTTCGCGATCGTGGAGGGGCACCCCGGCCGGCTGCGCGGCCTCAACCGGATCGGTCTCAAGCGCAATGGCCTGGTGGACCGGGAGGGCGGAGCCGAGCTCAAGCAACTTCTGGCTGTGTGGAACCGGCTTTACCGCAGCCATGAGGTGCTGGCGGAAGCTCTGGAGCACATCCGCGCCGAAACCCTCCTGCCGGCCTCCGAAGAACTCTGCAGCTTCCTCGAGGCCTCGATCGCCCCAGGACGCCGTGGCCCCCTGCCCCACCAGCGCTGATGGTGCGGCTGCTGATCAGCACCGGGGAGGTGTCGGGGGATCTTCAGGGCGGCCTGCTGATCAAGGCCCTCCACGCCGAGGCCCAGCGACGGGATCTGCCCCTCGAGATCGATGCCCTCGGCGGCGAGCGCATGCGCCAGGCCGGCTCCCATCTCCTGGCCAACACCGCTCCGATGGGGGCCATCGGCCTCTGGGAGGCTCTGCCTCTGGTGCTGCCCACCCTGCGGCTGCAGCGGCGGGTGGGGCGCTGGCTCTCCAGCTGTCCTCCCGACGGGGTGGTGCTGATCGACTACATGGGGGCGAATGTGAGCCTGGGCCGCCGCATTCGCCACCGCTTCCCCGCGGTTCCGATCACCTACTACATCGCTCCCCAGGAATGGGCCTTCCGCCTGGGGGAGGGTGGGACCACTCGTCTGATCGGCTTCACTGATCGAATCCTGGCGATTTTTCCCGAGGAAGCCAGCTTCTATGCCTCCCGCGGTGCACGGGTCACCTGGGTTGGCCATCCTCTGCTCGATACCCTCGGCTCCCCGCCCACCCCTGAGCAGGCCCGCGCAGACCTCGGACTGAGCCCTGGCCAGCAGTTGCTGTTGCTGCTGCCCGCCTCCCGCCCTCAGGAGATGCGCTACCTGATGCCGTCCCTGGCCGTTGCCGCGGCCAAGTTGCAGCGGCTTAGGCCTGGGCTGCGGGTGATGGTGCCGGCCGGGCTGGCCAGCTTCGAGGCTCCCCTGTCCGAGCAACTGAAGCGGGCCGGGGTGGAGGCCACGGTGATTCCTGCCGATCGCGCCGATGCCCTCAAGCCGGTCCTCTGTGCCGCCGCCGATCTGGCCCTGACCAAATCGGGAACAGCCAACCTGGAGCTTGCCCTGCGCGGCGTTCCCCAGGTGGTGAGCTACCGGCTCAGCCGGGTCACCGCCTTCGTGGCCCAGCGGCTGCTGGGCTTCAACGTCCCCCACATCTCTCCGGTGAACCTGGTCTTGGGAGAGCGGCTGGTGCCGGAACTGCTCCAGGACGACCTGACCCCGGAGGCGATCGTGGCCGCGGCTCTGCCCTTGCTGGATCCGAGCCCTGAGCGGACCGGGATGCTGGAGGGCTACGGCCGCCTGCGCGCTCTGCTCGGTGAGCCGGGCGTGACCCGCCGAGCAGCCTGTGAGATCCTCGATCAGCTGACGGGATCCCCGACGTGAAGCCATCAGTCAGTCGCCAGGACGGCCCCGGCCCAGGGTCTGAAGGGAGCCGATTTCAGCCGGATCACCGCCTGCAGAGGTGGTCCATGGGGCTTGCTCCAGTGCTGCTGACGCTGCTGCTGCTCGTGCTCCCCGCCGCACCGGCTCTGGCTGCCGTCGAGGAGGCGGTGCTCGCCGGTGGTTGCTTCTGGTGCCTCGAGCATGATCTGGAAACCCTGCCTGGGGTTGTGGAGGCGGTCAGTGGCTTCAGCGGTGGCAGCGTCAGCAATCCCAGCTATCGCCAGGTGACGGCCGGCGGCACCGGCCACATCGAGAGTGTGCGCGTCCGCTTCGACACGGCACGGATCAGCCTGCCCACGCTCCTGCGCGCCTACTGGCGGAACGTGGACCCCCTCGATGGCGCCGGTCAGTTCTGCGACCGAGGCCCCAGCTACCGGCCCGTGATCTTCAGCCGCGGCACCGTCCAGCGGGATCAGGCCCGAGCCAGCCTGGCCTCGGCGGCCCGGGAGCTTGGGGTCAAGCCCAGCGCCATCAAAGTGGAGATCCGGGAGCTCGAGCGTTTCTGGCCCGCCGAGCCTTATCACCAGAACTACGCCGAGCGCAACAAGGTCCAGTACAACTACTACCGCTGGTCCTGCGGCCGCGACCGGCGGCTTGATCAGGTCTGGGGCTCAAGGGCCCGGGGATCGCTGCCGTGGCGCCCGAAGAACTGAAACCACTGGCGCCTGGCTGGAAAGAGGGGTACTCGCACCCTTCCCAGAATCGGCCAATACGCCTACTGTAAATCGACACGGAGTCCAGGCTGAGTGTGTTGTATGTATCTGCTGACGATCCGGGATGGTCTGGTGACTCTCCACATCGGGCCTTACACGAGTCCCAAGCAGGCGGTCGATGATCTGGATCGCTTGCTGGCCTCCTTCGGTGAGCGGGCCCGCTGGCAGATCCATGAGCTGGAGGAACCGGGCAGCCTGCTGGACAAGCCCAAGGCTCCGAAGGGACGGGAGCCCCAGTCGTTGCTGGGTGCTGCGGCGAGCCCGGTGGCCGCCTGAGCCGCTTCAGTTGGGGTTGCCTGCCCCAGTGCGGGGGGCGCGGGGGTAGCCGCGCAGCAGTCCGCTCTCCACCATCAGGCCGACACCTGCGGTCACGCAGATCAGGCCGAGGGTTCCGTACCAGAACCAGGGGCCAGGTGCCGCCAGTTTCTGATTGAGTGCCGCCAGCTGCAGAGTGCGGCGGGTGATGGCCTCTCCCACCAGGCAGAGACCCAGCGGCAGGAGCAGGACCCCCAGCTGAGCGCGGATGTACCAGCGGATCTTCTGGGCAGCCATGGCGTCGGGGTCCGGCGTCAGCGTTGCCAACCTTACGCCGCACCCCCTCGGCTCACCCATTCCACGAGGGTACGGACGCCGAAGCCTGTGGCGCCAGCGGGGTCTAGGCCCCGTCCCTTGTCACTCCAGACCGTGCCGGCGATGTCCAGGTGGGCCCAGGCCAGGTCGGCAGGCACGAAATCCTGAAGGAAGAGCGCGGCAGTGATGGCCCCGCCTGGGCGGGGTCCGGTGTTCTTCATGTCGGCCACCGGGCTCTTGAGCCCCTTTTTGTAGGAGGCCTGCAACGGCATCCGCCAGAAGGCCTCCCCACCGCTGCGGCCCGCCTCCAGCAGGGCTTCGGCCAGGTTGTCGCTGGGGGACCAGAGGCCGGCGATTTCCTCGCCCAGAGCGATCACACAGGCTCCGGTGAGCGTGGCCAGATCAACCACGGCATCGGGTTCCAGCTTGGCTGCGTACACCAGGGCATCGGCGAGGGTGAGACGCCCCTCGGCGTCGGTGTTGTTCACCTCGATCGTCTTGCCGTTGGAGGCGGTGAGGATGTCGCCGGGGTGGATCGCCTCGCCGCTGATCATGTTTTCGCAGGCGGCCACGATCACGTGCACCTCCACGTCCGCCGGCCGCAGTTCGGCGATCGCCCGGGCTGCCCCTAGCACCGCGGCACTGCCGCCCATGTCGTACTTCATCATCTCGATCTGGGATCCGCCGGTCTTGAGGTTGTAGCCGCCCGAATCGAAGGTGAGTCCCTTGCCGATCAGCACCAGCCGCCGGCTGGAGCCACCCTCAGGGCGGTAGGTGAGATGAATGAATTTGGGAGGGAGGCTGGAGCCCTGGGCTACCCCGAGATAGGCGCCCATGCCGAGGGCTTCGCAGTCGGAGCGCTCCAGCACCTTCAGTTCCAGTCCGAACTCCCCGGCGATGGCCGCGGCGGTGTCCGCGAGGGCCTGGGGGGTGACCACGTTCGGTGGCGCCGCCACCAGCTGCCGCGCCAGCTCCACGCCCGCGCAGGTGGCTGACACTCCCTCTAGGCCGGCGGCGGCCCCGGCGGCCAGGCCCAGCAGGCTCACGGCCTCTGGGATCGGCTTGGGCTCGGCCTCACTGCGGAAGCGCTGATCGTCGTAGAGGCTCAGGCGCACGGCTTCGGCCATCGCCCGCGCCGCTGCTAAGGGCTCCAGGCCCTCGGTGGGCAGGGCCAGGCCCAGCTCGCGGCCAGGGCCCGCCGCCTTGGCGATGGCGGCTGCTCCGCTGCGCAGGGCGTCGAGATCGAAGCGGCCCGGTTCTCCCAGGCCCACCAGCAGCAGCCGCAGGGGAGTGGGCTGGAGCTGGGTGAGGCTGACGCACTCGCCCGGCTTGCCCTTGAAGCTCTGGCGCTCCAGCAGCTCCTGCAGTCCGGGTCCGAAGCGTGCTTCGAGGGCCTCGAGGCGTTCGCCCGTCTCCCCCTGGAACAGGCCGACACCGAGGGTGTCACCGCTCCACTCGGCCAGCGCGGTGGAGGGACAGCTGAACTGCATGGGGGCGGAACATCGGGCCGCGATCGTAGCGACGGCGATCAGACGGGATCATTGGTGAACGGGGTGCTCCAGCGCTGGCGGGTCTCTTTGTTGAAGGGCGGTTGCCAGCGGCGGATCAGGGCCTGCTCCAGGGCTCGTCTGGCGCGCACCCCGGCTGGCACGTCGCAGCAGAAGCGAATGCTGCAGCGGCACTCCAGGCCCACATGGCCCATGGCCTCGGCATAGGCCGCCAGGTAGCCCTTGCAGTCGTGCTCCCCTTTCCAGCGCCGGTCGGCCTGGCCGGTCTCGCCCACGTAGAGCAGCAGCGGCGCGGCCAGCCGCGCCGGCCGGTCCATCACCAGGTAGAGGGCAGGGCCCAGCTGGGGCGGCTCGGGCCAGCGCCAGAACTGCAGGTTCTGGGCCTCGAAGGCCAGTGGATCGAAACGGGCGGCCCGCTCCTGGGGATCCTCCACGCCGTTGCGGTTGCCGTTGCCGTCGTCACTGCTGCCGCCGCTGGTTCCGCTGCCAAAGAGGCTGCCCTGCTGATGCTCGCTGGCGCTGCCCTCGAACAGGGGCCCCTGAAACTCAGCCAGCCGCCGCTGCCACTCGAGCAGCTGCTCTCGCAGCAGCGGCGGCGCCGTTGGCCCCACGCTGTCGCCACCCGGCGGGGCGCCGCCCTGGAACAGCTCCTGCTGGCGTCCTCTGGCCACGCTCAACGGGAGGCCGGTGGCCGGGGCGGCCTCGGCAACTCCGGGCCGATGGGGCCCTGGCCGAAGCTCACCCGCCCGATCAGGCCCTCCACCAGCTCGGCCGGCAGTTGCAATCGCTGCTGGAGATCAGCCAGGTCGCGGAAGGGGGCGCGGCTGCGCTCCTGCAACAGACGCCGGCAGCGGGCCTCCTCCAGAGCGAGCTGGGCCCCGAGCTGCTCGGCCCTGCAGCGGTTCAGATCGAGTGCTGCCGGTCGTGCCGCCGGCGCGTCGCCATACCAACGGAACTCCAGCAAGGGCGTCCAGCTGCGGATCAGCTCCCCGTCGAGACCGAGCAGGTTCTGGAGATCCTCCGGCCCGCTCAGCTGCACGCCACCGCTCTGCAAACGCAGCAGCAGGTCCACCTGGGTGGGAGTGCAGCCCGGCAGGCGCAGCCAGTCGGCGGGGGTGGCCCGGTTCACATCCAGGCGCCAGCCCAGGGCCGCGGCCTGGCGGACCTCCTGGGCATTCTTCAGCCGCAGGCCTGGATTCTGAGCGAGTTTGAGGGCCAGCAGGTCGCGCTCGACGCTGTCGTCGCCTGTGCTCGCGGTCTCCGGGGCGTCGGCCTTCGGGGGGGCGGGCGCACGGCGGATCTGGCCCGTGGCCTCGAGCAGGCTGCGGGCGAGGGGATCCAACCAGTGCCCTTTGGCCATGGCGGTAGCCCAGCTCCGTTCAACTGGGGCGAAGTTAGCGGCTGCGGGGTGGCTGTTACGCCAATCCGTACTCGCCCCCGGGGGTGGAGCCCCCCAGAATCGACGTCAATGCTTCATGCCTGGCACGCCCCATGGCCTTCTTCGAATCCGAGATCGTTCAGGACGAGGCCAAACGGCTGTTCACCGATTACCAGCAGATGACCCAGCTGGGGGGCGATTACGGCAAGTTCGACCGGGAAGGGAAAAAGCTGTTCATCGACCAGATGGAGGACCTGATGGGCCGCTATCAGGTGTTCATGAAGCGCTTCGAACTCTCCGAGGATTTCCAGGCGAAGCTCACCGTCGAGCAGCTGCGCACCCAGCTGGGGCAGTTCGGTATGACGCCCGAGCAGATGTTCACTCAGATGCACCAGACCCTGGAGCGGATGAAGCGCGAACTTGAGGCCAGCTCCTGAGCCTGGCGGGCGGCTGCCTACGATCCGCCCCGATGCAAGGTGCACAGATGGGGGAGGCATTGCCGCCTTGGCTGAAGCGGGGACTGGCCGACCTCTTCCCCGCTGGAGAGTCGGGTGATCCGGATCAATCCCTTGCCGCCCGGCTGAAGCAGGCCGCCGGAGCCGAGCGGCCCCTGCGCATCAAGCTCGGCATCGATCCCACCGGCAGCGACATCCATCTCGGTCACTCGATCCTGTTCCGCAAGTTGCGGGCTTTCCAGGATGCTGGCCACACCGCCGTGCTGATCATCGGCGACTTCACTGCCCGCATCGGCGATCCCAGCGGCAGGAGCGCCACCCGGGTGCAGCTGAGCGCGGCCGAGGTGGAGGCCAATGCCGACACCTACCTGGTGCAGCTGGGTCTGGGGCAACCCCCGGAGCAGTCTTTGCTTGATTTCACCACTCCGGGCCGCCTGGAGGTACGCCGCAACAGCGAGTGGCTGGCGGGTCTGGATCTGCCCCAGGTGATCGAGCTGCTGGGCACCTCCACGGTGGGTCAGATGCTGGCCAAGGAGGAGTTCGCCAACCGTTACGGCTCAGGCACCCCCATCTCCCTGCACGAGTTCCTCTATCCGTTACTCCAGGGCTACGACTCGGTGGCCGTGGCCTCCGACCTGGAGCTGGGGGGGACCGACCAGAAATTCAACGTGGCTATGGGCCGCGACCTCCAGCGCCATTTCGGCCAGCGGCCCCAGTTCGGTCTGCTGTTGCCGATCCTGCCGGGTCTCGACGGGGTGCAGAAGATGAGCAAGAGCCTGGGCAACACCGTGGGCCTGAAGGAAGGGCCGCTGGCGATGTATTCCAAGTTGGAGAAAGTGCCCGATGCGGTGGCTGAGCAGTACCTGACCCTGCTCACCGACCTGGATCCGGACCACTGGCCAACCAGCCCGCGGGAGCGCCAGAAGGCCCTGGCCCTGGCGATCACGGCGGCGCGTCATGGCCTGGAGGCCGCCAGCGCCGCCCAGGCCGATGCCGCCAACCTGGTGGCTGGGGAGATGGCGGCCCAAACGGTCCCAGAGACCTCCCTCCCCCCCGTCACCTTCCCGGCCAAGGCCTTCCATCTGCTCAGTGCCCTTGGCCTCTGCGCCAGCAGCAGCGAGGCGCGGCGTCAGATCCAGGGCGGTGGGGTGCGCCTCGATGGCGAGAAGCTCACGGATGTGAACCGCAGCTTCAGCGCCGCCTCCGAGCTGGAGGGCCGGGTGCTGCAGCTGGGCAAGAAGACCTTTCTGCGGCTGGTGGCATGAGCAGCAGCACCACGATCATCCCAGGGACCAGCGGTCCTTCTGCGGACAGGATCATCGTGGCCCTCGATCGCCCTGATGCCGCCTCGGCCCTGGCGCTGGTGGCCTCGATTCCCGATCTGCTCTGGGTGAAGGTGGGGCTGGAGCTGTTCTGCTCAGCCGGCCCCGACGTGGTCAGGCAGCTCCGCGGCGAGGGCCTGCGGGTGTTCCTTGATCTCAAATTCCACGACATCCCGGCCACCATGGCCGGGGCCTGCCGCAGTGCCGCTCGGCTCGGGGCGGAGCTGATCACGGTCCATGCCTGCTCAGGGCGCGAAGCCCTGGCGGCGGCCCAGGCCGGTGCCTGCGAGGGGGCGGCCCAGGAGGGACTGGAAGCCCCCACCCTGCTGGCGGTCACCGTGCTCACCAGCTGGGATGCGGCGCGCTTCAGGGCCGAGCTGGCGATGGCGGAATCCCCCGAGGACTACGTGCCCCGCCTGGCGGCACTGGCGGGTGCCGCC
>NZ_JAGQBY010000139.1:0-8316 GCF_024345875.1 Synechococcus sp. EJ6-Ellesmere | reverse complement strand
AACCTGCCCCGCCGCTACGAGTTCCTGAAGCAGCGCCACCTCTCCGGCGTGCCGGAGATCAGCGTGGCCGAGTGGTTGAGCCGCCCCAGGGACCACAGCGCCGTGCTGGTCGACGTGCGCGAGCCCGAGGAGCAGCGGGTGTCGATGCTGCCGGGTGCCATCAGCCAGCAGCAGTTTGAACTCGGCGGGGATCGCTACCGGGGAGTGCTCGTGGTGCCCTATTGCACCATCGGGCTGCGCAGTGGCCTCTATGCCCGTGAGCTGCAGGCTCAGGGGTATCGGGTGCGGAATCTGGCCGGAAGCGCCCTGGCCTGGGCCCATGCCGGCCGTCCCTTCAGCTCAGCTGGGCGCCCCAGCCAGCGCCTGCATGTGTACGGGGCGGATTGGAATCTGCTACCCAGCGGCTATGAGGGGGTGCTCTGAGCTCTTGGGTTAAGAGTTCAGGGTGATGGCTTGGTGTCTGGCTTAGTAGCCGGCTTGGTGGCCGGCTTGGTGGAGGCGGGGCTGGCTTTTGGCTTGGCGACAGCGCCGGGCTGGGCCGGTGCATCTGTGGCGGCGTTGGGCACTGGCCGGGCGTTGGCGCAGAGATTGGCCACCATCTGGTCTTCGCCGCCCGTGGCTGCGGATTCGCCCAGGCTCAGCGGCAGCCGCCACGACTCCCACTGGGCATCGGCGACCTGGCGGCTGATGCGCAGGCTGGGGCAGAAGACCGCCACATTGCCGGTGATCGGTGGATCACCGCAGCGGTAGCTGGTGGTGCGAACCCCTTTTGCACTCAAGCGCCAGGCGGTCCAGTCGTACTGGCAGGCCCCGAAGCTGCGCCAGCGGGGGGCCTTCAGCTTGCGGATCTGCTCGAGCAGCTCCTTCTCCTTAGCGGTCGGAGCATCAGCAGCCTCAGCAGCGGGGGCTTTGGCCGGCGTGGCCGGAACTGGGGTATCCGCTGCTTCTTCCTTTTGCGGCGCCCCGTCCTGGGCCAGGGCACGGCTATTCCCCAGGCCTGGGAAAGCCAGCACGGCCAGGAGTAGGGCGCTGATCCAGCTGGGCGCTCCGAGTTTCATCCGTTCAGGGCTGAGGTCACGACCATCAGCCTGTAACAGCATGGGCGGGCTGACAAGCCGGATGTTGAGGGCAAACTATTTTGACTCCTTCTTCTGCAGATGCTCACGCCGCAACAGGGTGAAGAGATAATCGGGCGCCTTGTACATGCTCGGCAGGCAATTGTGCAGCGTCTCCAGGCGACTCCAGCACACGGTCCGTTGAATTTCCTGGGAGGTTCTCTCCTCCATGATCAACATTTTCATGGCTTTGCAATAGAGGTGGTAGTTCGCCTCAAGCTCGCCGACCGTCAGGGAGGCTGCTTCAGTCATGGCCATTCGGAACCGGTTGTTTCAGGGGGATTGGATCGTTTGGATCCTGGTCTGGACACGGGGTCGATCAGAGCTTCCGTGGGCCAAAATCGATTCGGCATTCAACGGCTCACGGATACGAACCACCCTAAACCTCCAGTGGGGCTGTGTGCTCGCCGGCCTCGGCCCAGTACCCGTCAGGGTCAAGGCGGAACCTCCACTGGCGAGCCTGCGTCAAAGGGGTGGATGAGCAAGCAGCCAATGTTTGAAAGATATCGTCACCGGAGTTAGCCGAAATCCTCTCCATTCCTAAGGGGAAATACCTAGATAGGCGCGTTTCGGCCTTCTTTGCCAGAATTGGGGCCCTAATCAGCACAGCCATGGAACTGAGCGACGAGCGCTGCGTGCCCTGCCGCGATGGCGCCCCCACCCTCACAAGCGAGGATCTGGAGACACTGCTGCCCAACCTGGACGGCTGGCAGGTGGTGGACCACCACCATTTCCACAAGCTCTGGTCGTTTCCCGATTTTCAATCGGCACTCGACTGGATCAACCGTGCAGGAGCGGTCTGTGAGGAGGCAGGTCACCATGCCGATTTCTCCCTGGGAGGGGGCCGCGCTGAGGCCGCGATCTACACCCACAAAGTGGATGGACTCACCCGGGCGGATGCGGTTCTGGCTGCCAAGCTCGATGCCATCGGTGCAACGCCGGCCACCTCCAACGGGGACTATGCCGCTGCTTCGCCGGGTTCCGGCTCCGAGTCGGAGGCCTTGAGTTCGATGGTGTAGCTCAGCTGGGAGCTCACGTCGGTGCCCCGGTAGGTACCGGTGGTGGGAGCAGCCATCAGGTGGTCGGGCGATGCCGCAAGGGCGACATGGCCATCGGCCACCGCCAGCCCCAGGCTGGGGTCGTAGCCGCGCCAGCCACCTCCCGGCAGGTACACCTCGGCCCAGGCGTGGAGTTCGTGCTCGCTCACCTCCGGTGGGTGATGCATGGAATAGCCGCTCACAAATCGTGCCGCCAGACCCTGGCTGCGGCAGGCCGTCACGTAGAGCATCGCCGTGTCACGGCAGGCTCCGCAGCGGCTGGAAAGGGTGTCCTCCGGGCTGAGCGGTTCACCGTCGAGGCGGCCGATGTGGTGAAAGCCGTGGTGAATGTCGTCGGCCAGACGCATCAGGAAATCAGGGGTGGAGTGCTCCACCTGGGCGGCAATCCCCGCCGCCCAGATGCCCACAGGGCTGGAGCCGGGATCGCAGGACCCTGACGTGGAGCGGCTGGGCGCCAGGGAGACCGCTTCAGCGGCGGGGTAGGCCGCCGGCAGCCGCTGGGCTGGCGGGTGGGTGAGGATCCAGTCGAAGGGATTGCAGCGCAGGGTTTTCACCACCGAGCTCACCTGCAGGTGCAGGTGCTCACGCTTATCGCTGAACCAGAGCACCCTGGCGTCGGTGCCATCGGGCTCGATGATCAGGCTGTGACCCGCCGGAGCCTCCGTCACGGTCAGTTCATGGGAGATCAACCGCTGGGTCACGTCCTGGCGTGGACTGAGCCGTACGGTCATCGGCTCAAGGAAGACCGGCCGCTCATAGCTGAACCGGATGGAATGGTGGATCTCGAACAGCATGCCGGTGATTGCGCGGGCTGAGGAAATCCGCGCCGTTGTGGATGTTGCCAGCCCGAGGCCGGATTCTGCTGTTTGGATCAGCGGCGGCCGAGCAGGTCCTCCCAGCTCGGGGGGGCCTGGTGCTTGGACCCTGGGGCCTTGAGGCCGCTGCGCTTGCTGGCGGCACGCCTGAAGGAGCGGTCAGCAGAAGAAATGCCCGCTGGGGAAATGGTGATGGTCATGGGGAAACAGGTGTGATCTGGATATGGTTTCTGCACCGGGCGCCATACGCAGATCCTGAATGGACCGTCGGTGCGGATGGCGTTGGGAACCTGATGGCCGCCCCAGGAAGCGAAGGAGCTGGCGCGGTGCTGGATCAGGCACTGTGCGAGCTGCGCGGCTCGCCGGCTTCAGCCTGACCCGGGAACTGTAACTCCGTGCGGCAGACAACCGCTGACCCGGTTGCATGCCGTCATGACCTGAGCAAGGAGGCGATCTGGGTGCGGCCGTTGGTCTTGGCCAGTTCCAGAGCCCTCTCGGCCCGCTGCACCAGGTCGCCGAAGCTGGTGTCGTCGTGGGCGAGTGCTGACACTCCACCGCTGATGCTCAGTTGGTAGCCGGAGTGGGAGAACACGCCACTCATCCGGCTGGTGGCGTCGCGGATCTGCTCAGCCAGCTGCAGGGCCGCCTCGCCCCCCCGGCCGATCAGCAGGATCACGAACTCCTCATCACCGAGGCGGGCGATGAAATCCTGCTCGCGTAGAAAACCCTTGCAGAGGCGACTGAAATCAAGCAAGACCTGGTCGCCGGCGGGATGTCCCCAGCGGTTGTTGATCTGACGAAAGTTGTCGATGTCGAGGCAGATCAGGGCCATGGGTTCAGCGGCGCCGCGGGCCTGCTCCATCTCCCGTTGCCCCACGCTGAAGAGCGCGCCGCGGTTGGAGAGCCCCGTCACGGGGCAGAGGCTGGAATCATGGCGCCATTCGATTTCGCGCATCACCAGGTCGGCAAGCATTCGCAACTGCTGCTTCTGCTCCGGGCTGAACTCCCTGGGTTTCTGATCGATCACGCAAAGCGTGCCCAGGTTGTGGCCATCTTTGGTGCGCAGGGGAGCCCCGGCGTAGAAGCGGATGCCAGGCGGGGAGAGCACGAGAGGGTTGCTGCTGAAGCGTTCGTCCTGAAGGGCATCGGGCACCACCATCACCTCGTCAGTGGCGATGGTGTGTGCGCAGAAGGCCACCTCCCGCGGGGTCTCGCTCACCTCCAGCCCCTCCCGTGAGAGGAACCACTGACGGTCGTGATCCACCAGGGAGATCAGGGCGATGGGCATGTCGAAAATGGCGCTCGCCAACTTGGCGATCCGATCGAAATGGTGATCGCCGGCGTGATCAAGTAGTTGATGGCGCTGCAGTTCCCGCAGGCGCAGGGCTTCATCGGCGGGAACCGGGTAGGAGCGGGACGTTCGATCGACAGAGGTCTCGTTCATGTCGTCTGCATCTGCCCACAACCCTCATTGCAATGTAGGCAGAGCCGATACGCCGGGTTGTTCCGGGACCGTCGCACACATCCCGCACCCGCTCCCCCAACGAAATCAGCAAGGTTTTATCCGGCAGCCAGGACAGGCCCCAACGGGGCTCAAGGCCGCGCACCAGCAGCGTGCGGCTGCTCAGCTCGGGCTCCGTGGTCTTGGCCTCAGGCCTTGCCCAGGAGCAGATGGGACCTTGCGGAACCTCCGGCCTGCTTCGTTATGATCAATCGTGGGTATTGCGTGGGTTGGAGCTCAGGCACGGGCATGACCCAGGCGATTCCGATCACGGCAACGATTCTGATCCTGTTCGTCCTGGCCCATGGGCTGGGGGCTGCTCTGGCTTTGCTCGATCCGGCGGCCTTTGAGAACTACGCCACAGCCTTGCATCACGCTCCCTGGTTGCCGCCCCTGGAGCTCACCCTGGCGCTGGCCGCACTCACCCACCTGGCACTCACGCTCCAGCGGGTGGTCGCCAACCGCCGGGCCCGGGGTGTGGTTCCCTACGGCCAATGGCGCAGCCGGCGTCTCCAGCCCCTGGCAGCCCTGGCTGGTCGCCTGGCTCCCGCCAGTGGCGCAGTGCTGCTGCTGTTCCTGGCTGTCCACCTGGGGCAGCTGCGCTGGCCCAGGCCAGGGGATGGTCTTGAGCGGCAGACTCTTTTGCTGGCGCTCACTTCTCCCTGGATCCTTGTGCTCTACGTCCTGGGGGGAGTGGCCCTGGGCCTGCATCTGCTTCATGGCGCTGAGAGCCTGACCCGCAGCCTGGGCTGGCTGGATGAGACCAACGCCACGGGGCTGCGCCTGGCCAGTCGTGCCTTGGCGGCCCTCATCGGCGGCGGCTTTGCCTTGCTGCCACTGGCGCTGCGGGCCACAGGCGCCCTGGCGGGGGCTGGGCTCTGATGCGGCTCGATCCCCAGCTGCCGACGGGCCCGGTGGCTGTCGCCTGGAGCCGGCGCCGTCAGGAGTTGCCACTGATTGCGCCCGCCAACCGGCGCCAGTACCGGGTGCTGGTGGTGGGCAGTGGCCTGGCGGGCGCATCCGCCGCTGCCAGCCTGGCCGAGCAGGGCTATCGAGTGAGGTTGCTGACTTACCACGACAGCCCCAGACGGGCCCATTCCGTCGCGGCCCAGGGGGGCATCAACGCCGCCCGCAACTATCAGAACGACGGAGACAGCGTTGAGCGGTTGTTCCGCGACACCGTGCGCGGCGGTGATTTCCGTGCCCGTGAGGCAGGCTGCCACCGGCTGGCGGAGATCAGCGGTTCGATCATCGACCAGTGCGTGGCCCTGGGGGTGCCCTTCGCCCGGGAGTACGGCGGCACCCTCTCCAACCGCAGCTTCGGTGGCTCCCAGGTGAGCCGCACCTTCTACGCCCGCGGCCAGACGGGCCAGCAGCTCCTCTACGGCGTGGTCCAGGCGCTGTTGCGGCAGGTGGAGGCCGGACGGGTGGAGCTCTGCCCCCAGCGGGACCTGCTTGATCTGATCACCCTTGATGGTGTGGCCGGTGGCGCCATCTGCCGCCACCGGCTCAGCGGTGCCCTCGAGACCCACACGGCCCATGCCGTGCTGCTGGCCAGTGGTGGTTACAGCAACGTGTTCCACCGCTCCACCAACGCGGTGCGCTCCAACGCCAGCGCCCTCTGGCGCGCCCACCGTCGCGGCGCCCTGATGGCGAACCCCTGCTTCACCCAGATCCACCCCACCTGCATTCCCAGCGGTGATCCCGACCAGAGCAAGCTCACCTTGATGAGCGAGAGCCTGCGCAACGACGGGCGGGTCTGGCTGCCGCGGCGGCCTGGGGACCACCGCCCCCCCGATCAGGTGCCGGAGGCAGAGCGTGATTACTTCCTCGAGCGGCTCTATCCCAGCTACGGGAACATGGTTCCCCGCGACGTGGCCTCCAGGCGCGCCCGCGAGCTCTGTGTGGCCGGTCATGGGGTGGGGCCCGCCGGCCGCTCGATCTATCTGGATTTCGACGAGGCGATCGAGCGCGAAGGCCGCGGGGTGATCGAAGCCCGCTACGGCAACCTCTTCTCCATGTACGAGCGCATCACCGGAGCCGACCCCTACAGGGAACCGATGCGCATCTACCCCGCCCCCCATTACACGATGGGTGGGCTGTGGGTGGACTACCACCTGATGAGCACGATCCCGGGGCTGTTCGTGCTTGGGGAGGCGAATTTCTCCGAGCACGGCGCCAACCGGCTCGGCGCCAGCGCCCTGATGCAGGGCCTGGCAGATGGGCTGTTCATCGCCCCGGCCACCGTGCCGGCCTGGCTGGCTGAGCATCCACACCCCGAGCTGGACCACCAACACCCTGCCTGCCGCGAGGCCGTGGAGGGGGTGCGCCAGCGCATCGCCGGCCTGCGTGCCATCGCTGGCCGCCAGACGGCAGAAGACCTGCGGCGGCAGCTGGGGGCCCTGCTGATCGAGAGCTGCGGCATCAGCCGCTCGGCAGCAGGTCTGCGCTCGGGCCTGGAGGGGGTGGCGGCTCTGCGCGCCAGCTTCAATCAGGAGCTGCTGCTGCCCGACCCCGGCACCCCGCTGGATCCCGAGCTGGAGAAGGCCCTGCAGCTGGAGGATTATCTCGAGCTGGCCGAGCTGATGCTGCGCGATGCCCTGGCCAGGGAGGAGTCGTGCGGGGCCCATTTCCGCGAGGAGCACCAGAGCGAGAGCGGCGAAGCCCTGCGCCGTGACGCCGAGTTCAGCCACATCGCCGCCTGGGAGTGGCGGGCTGATGGAGCACCCATGCGCCACCAGGAACCGCTGCACTTCCGCGCGATCAGCCCCACGGCCCGGAGTTATCGATGAGCGGCCCTTCAAGCCTCAGCCTCACCCTGCGGATCTGGCGTCAACGCCAGGCTGAGCCCAGCGGCCGCTTCGTCAGTTACCGCTTAACTGGACTGAGCCCGGATCTTTCCCTGCTGGAGGCCCTCGATCGGCTGAACCAGGAGCTGCTGCTGGAGGGCGAGCGGCCGGTGTACTTCGATCACGACTGTCGCGAGGGGATCTGCGGGTCCTGCGGCTTCCTGATCAACGGCCAGGCCCATGGCCCCCGTAGCGGCACCACCGTCTGCCAGCTCTACCTGCGGGAGTTCAGCGATGGCCAGGTTCTCACCCTCGAGCCCTGGCGGGCCCGCGCCTTCCCCCTGATCCAGGATCTGGCAGTGGATCGCTCCGCCCTCGATCAGCTGCTGATGGCCGGAGGATATTTGTCGGTGAACATCGGCAGCGCCCCGGAGGCCAATGTCCTGCCGGTGGGCCGGGAACTGGCTGCCCAGGCCTTTGAGGCCGCCAGCTGCATCGGCTGCGGCGCCTGCGTGGCGGCCTGCCCGAATGCATCCGCCAGCCTGTTCGTGGCGGCCAAGCTCACCCACCTCGAGCTCCTGCCCCAGGGCCAGCCGGAGGCCTCCCAGCGCTCCAGACGAATGCGCGAGCAGATGGATGCGCAGGGTTTCGGAGTCTGCGGCAACCAGCTGGAGTGCTCAGCCGTCTGCCCGAAGGAGATTCCCTCCAGCCTGATCAGCCGCATGAACCACCTGGCGCGGGGTTGAGCGGCCGGGGGGTGGCCTGCACTGCCATGCTGACCCAGGGGCAGGGGCCATGAGCTTTTTCGTCAAACTCACCGAAGCGATGGCCAGCCGCCAGTCGCTGCTGATCACCGGCTTGGATCCCAACCCGGAGATGCTTCAGACCTGGACGCGCCATAACGCCGGCAGCGGCTCGTTCCTGGCCCAGGCCCGCCGCTGGATCAAGGCGGGGATCGAAGCCACCTCCGACAGCGTCTGCGCCTACAAGCCGAGCCTGGGCTTTTACCACGCCCTGGGGCCGATCGGCCTCGAGTTG
>NZ_JAGQBY010000138.1:0-8366 GCF_024345875.1 Synechococcus sp. EJ6-Ellesmere | reverse complement strand
CGGCTCACGGCTCACGGCGATGGAGCTGGAACACCAGGGTGAGCTGGTGCGGCTGACCCTGCAGCTCGCCATCGACGGCAGTGATCGCGGCGATCTGCTTCCCCTTGCCCAGGTGCCCTTCCGCCTGGGCTGGGAGGCCAGCGAAGACTGGGGTGAACCCAGCGCACCAACCCGCGAGCGGCTGAAGACCGATCCCTTCTTCCAGCACCAGCCGGTGCAGTCCCCCACCTGGGTGGTGCTGGGCCAGGAATCGGCCGGGCCCTGCCCGGGCGGAGCCATACCGGCGGCCCCGTTCGAGCGCGCCACCGAACACTTCGGCCTGGAGCGCACCCTCAGCTACGGCCGCCTGCCCGGAGGCCTGGTGATGCTCAACTGGCCCCTGCATGGCAACGACTGGCACGACGGCCTGGAGCGTGCCTTCAACGCCGAGGCCACTGTCCAGGCGGAGCTGGAGCGAGCCATGCAGGAGCACAGCCTGGCGTTTCTGGGTGCCTTGCGGGAAGCCTCCGGTGGTTGGCTTCAGCCGGCCCGTGTGTTCCCGGAAGCCCCCGGGGCCGGCTCAGCGCTGGCGGGGGCATCGTCCCTGGCCCTGATGCCCTACTGGCGCGAGGGTCGGCGACTGGTGGGCCACCGCCTGGTGCTGGAGCAGGATCTGCTGCCCCTGATCCCGGCAGGCGCCAGGGGAACCCCCGACGACGACGGGGCCTGGATCGGGCCGATCCCACTCGATGGGGAGGGTCGCTGCAGCGCCATCGCGGTGGGCAACTACGCCAACGACCACCACTACCCCGGCGACGACTGGCCCCTGGCCCCCAAGACCTGCCGCTGGGGTGGCCGCTGGAGCGGCACGCCGTTCATGATCCCCTACGAGGCGCTGGTGAGCGCCGATCTCGACAACCTGCTGGCGGCCGACAAGGCCATCAGCTGCAGCCACATGGCCAACGGCGCCACCCGGCTGCAGCCGTTGATCCTCAACATCGGCCAGGCCGCCGGAGCGGCGGCGGGCCTCTGCGTCGCCTCCGGCACGGCGCCGGCCTCCCTCGACGTGCGCCTCCTGCAGGAGGCGCTGATCAGCGACCCAGTGGCGCCGGCCGGTCCGATACCCCTCTGGGACACCCCCTGGCACCATCCCGAGTGGAAGAACCGCCAGCGCCGTGCCCTGCAGGATCCAGGGCTGCTGCAGCCACGGGGAACCCTGGCTGACAGCGAACCAGCAAGCCCCTTCCAGGCCCCGGTCGAACCCCATGAGCAAGTCTTTGCCGGCACCCTGGTGCCTGATGGAGCCGGTGGCTACATCCTCGAGAGCCATCGCCACCCCTGGCCGCTGATCACCCTGGAGCCAGGCCTGCACCACTGGCTGCGGCGGCAGGAGTCTTCCCGGCCCGTCCGCCTGATCGGTGTCGCCAATCCCTGGGGCCCCTGGCTGCGGGTGTCGCGGCTGGAGGCTGGATCGGAGACGGCCTAACGGGCTTCCAGCCGCAGCAGGTCCGAGAGGGAATCGACCTGCTGGACCTGAACCGTGAGCGCATCCCCCGGCTGACACGACTCCGGAGCGCGGACGGCCTGGTCCATCGCCAGTGCCTCCAGGTGCACAAGGGCCAGCCGATCCTGGGGCCGCAACCAGCGCAGAAACACCGCCGGCCAGCGCTCGCCGCGGTGCTGCTCGAACCAGACCTGCTGCCAGTGGCGCTGATCCTCGCGGCTGATCTGAATGCCTTCACGAATCACCGGATCGAGCTCCTCCAGCAGCTCCCCCATCTGGGTTGCATCAAGGGGCTCCTCGCCCGAGAGGGTGGCGGCCAGCTGGCGCTGGGCCACCAGATCGGCGTAACGGCGGATCGGCGAGGTGGCCTGCACGTAGGCCGGCAGCCCCAGGCTGAAGTGGGGGCTCACTGCAGCGCTGGTGCTGCCGCGGCTGAGGCAGCGGCGCAGGGCCGCGTGGCGGACAGGTCCATCCGGAAGGGCCTCCAGCTCACTCTCGGTCGGCAACTCACTCACGGGTTGCCCGCGGAACGGCATGGCCAGGCCCAGCTCGGCGGCATGGGCGGCCACGACAGAACCCGTGAGGATCATCGCTTCGGCCACAAGGGCCCGCGCCGGGGAGGGATCGGTGATCTCGAGTTCGGCGTGATCGTCCTGGCAGCGGATCCGCCCCTCGCTCTGCTCCATCGAGAGGGCGCCGCGGGCCACGCGCCAACGGCGGCGGCGCTCCAGCAGCCCCTGCAGCAGGGCCAGGTCGGGCTCCTCGGGTGGAGCCAGATCGATCAGGGCATCGCCATCGCCGTAGGTGAGGCGGTAGGTGGGGCAGATCCAGCTGCGTACCAGTTCATGGCGGGCCACGCTGCCGTCTTCGGCCAGCTCCACCGCACAGCTCCAGGCCGCACAGCGCTGCCCCTGGCGCAGGCTGAACGGACCCACCGCCAGGGGCAAGGGGAACATCGGCACCACCCCGGCGGCCAGGTAGAGGCTGGAGCCCCGGGGCCGGGCCTCCAGGTCGAGAGGGGATCCGCTCGCCACCAGTCGTCCCGGATCGGCGATGTGAACCCACAGCCGCAGGCCGCCCCCATCCAGGAGCTCCAGTGCCACTGCATCATCGATCTCCTCGGTGTCGGCGTCATCAAGGGTGTAGCTGCGCAGGGCGGTGAGATCGCGGCGGCTCCCATCGCCTGGTTGCTCCAGCTCGGCCTGGGCCAGCAGCTGCTCGGCGTCCTCAAGCAGAGCCGGAGCGAAGCCCTGCTCCCAGACGCTGCTGCGGAGCGACGGCAGGGCATGCGGCTGCCACTGACCCAGGTCCACCAGCAGGCGGCGCACTGCACCGGGTTCGGCGGCGCAGTGCGCCGCCTGCAGGCCCCGGCGGAGCTCCGGATCGGGCAGCTCCTCGATCTCCCCGGCGGCGAAGGCCAGCAGCTGCTGCAACTGCTGGCTCTGGGCGGGATCGAGCTCAGCGGGTATGAGGGGGGTGCGCTGGCTCAGCAGGCCATGCCAGTGCTGCACCCGTCGCTCGTCCAGCACCCGACGGTGCCGGTCATGGCGCAGCTGGCGCAGGTCACGCAGGGATCGGGGGTGAACCCGGCCCTGACGCCAGCGAAACAGGTGCTGCTCACTCTGTTGCAGCCAGCACCAGCAGGCGGCCCGGGCGGCCGGACTGTCGCCGCCGGCCACCAGCTCGGTGAACTCCTCCAGGCTGACCCCCTCCTCAGGGGGCGCCTCCACCAGCAGGAGCCAGGCGGCTCCCAGATCGCGTCGCCCGGGGGATGCGGCCACCAAGGCGGAAGGGACCAGCTGCCAGGGGGGCTGATCCAGGCGGGAGGGCGGCTCGTGAACCCCTGGCAGAGAAGCCAGCAGATCGAGCTGCCGCATGGGGATCGCCTGGGACCGGGCGTCCCAGCCGGCCTTGAGACGGGCACGGCTGCCGTTGATGGCCTCGATCAAGGCCAGTTCAGGCCCCTTCGAGCCAATCAGGCCGACAAGATCACCCGGTTGCAAACGCCATGCTCCGCTGGGGCAGGGGAAGGACCGCTCAGCCTTCGGGATTCACGAAGGGAAGCAGAGCCACGATCCGGGCCCGCTTGACAGCGTTGGTGAGATCGCGCTGTTGCTTGGCGGTGAGGCCGGAGAGGCGGCGGGGAAGGATCTTGCCGCGCTCGGTGATGAACTTCTTGAGCAGATCGACATCCTTGTAGTCGATCGGATCACCGGGCTTGATCGGTGAGAGGCGCTTCTTGAAAAAGGAACTGGACATGGGTGGGCGAAAACGAACGAGGGAATGAAGGACGAGCTGCTGGGGTCAGTGCCGATGGCGGCAACCCGTTGACCTCACTTGATCTCTTTGTGGACCGTGCTCTTATTGCAGTGAGGGCAGAACTTCTTCAGCTCCAGACGTTCGGTGGTGTTGCGGCGGTTCTTCTGAGAGGTGTAACGGGACACCCCAGGAGAGCGCTTGGCGGGATTGGACCGGCATTCGGTGCACTCGAGAGTGATCACGATCCGGACGCCCTTGTTCTTGGCCATAGGAAGGACGTGCGCCGCTTGATGCGAGGCGTAATGACAGTCCGACACCCTACCCTCCCGGGCTCCGGCATTCCGATCCTTAAGATCTGACCCT
This sequence comes from Synechococcus sp. EJ6-Ellesmere, assembly GCF_024345875.1. Taxonomy (NCBI): domain Bacteria; kingdom Bacillati; phylum Cyanobacteriota; class Cyanophyceae; order Synechococcales; family Synechococcaceae; genus Synechococcus; species Synechococcus sp. EJ6-Ellesmere. The sequence goes on along the minus strand of NZ_JAGQBY010000138.1, from coordinate 4,261 downwards.
TGATCGATGCAGGCGGATGCGGGTCTCGCTCCAGTGGTTGCGGGAACTGGTCTCCTGCGAAGGTCCGGTTCAGGAGCTCGCTGAGCGCCTGTCCATCGCCGGTTTCGAGGTGGAGGCGATCGACGACCTCGCGAGCCAGGCCGAGGGCGTGGTGGTGGGTTTTGTGGAAGACAGGCAGCCCCATCCCGATGCCGACCGGCTGAGCGTCTGTCAGCTGAGGGTGGCCCCGCCCGGTTCTGCCGAAACGCTGCTGCAGGTGGTCTGCGGGGCCGCCAACGTACGTGCCGGCATCCATGTGCCCGTGGCCCTGGTGGGCGCCCATCTCAGCGCCGTGGATCTGACCATCCAGGCCAGCGAACTGCGGGGCGTGGCCAGCACCGGCATGATCTGCTCCCTCAAGGAATTGGGCCTGGCAGACAGCTCCGATGGCATCGCCGTGCTGGATGAGCTGCTGGAGGTGGTTCCGGCGCTGGGGACCCCGGTGGCGGCGGCCCTCGGCCTCGACGACCAGGTGCTGGAGCTGGCCATCACCGCCAACCGACCCGACGGGCTCTCGATGCTGGGCATCGCCCGGGAAGTGGCGGCTCTCACAGGCGGCCAGCTCAGCCTGCCCCCCGCAGCCCCGGTGATCCCCAACGAGCTCCTGCCGGTGGGGCCTGCCAGCGCCGCAGCGATCGAAGCCGGCGGACTGTTCAGCCTCACGGCCCTCACCGGCGTGCGGGTGGAGCCCTCGCCCGCCTGGTTGCAGCGCCGCCTGGAGCGGGCCGGCCTGCGGCCGATCAACAACGTCGTCGACATCACCAACCTGGTGATGCTGGAAACGGGTCAGCCCCTGCATGCCTTCGATCAGGGCCGGCTGGCGGTTCTGGGGGGTCGGCCGGCCGACCCGGCGGCCCTCGGCCTGCGCCCCGCCCAGACCGGAGAAGCCTTCTCTGCCCTCGATGGCACCAGCCACGAACTCAGCCCCGAAGCGCTGGTGGTGACCTACGCCGGTCAGCCGATCGCCCTGGCCGGCGTGATCGGCGGCGCCGATTCGGCGGTGCAGGCCGATACCGAGTCCCTGTGGCTGGAGGCGGCGATGTTCAGCGCCGAGGCCGTGCGCCGCAGTGCCCGCAGCGTCGGCCTGCGCACCGATGCCAGCGCCCGCTTCGAGAAAGGCCTGCCGCGCGAGGTCACCCTGACGGCTGCCGACCGGGCCGTGCAGCTGCTCCAGGAGCTCACAGGCGCCCGGGTGCAGGGCCGTTGGCTGCACCAGCGCCCCCAACAGCCTGCGGAGCCCCTGCGCCTGCGCCGCGATGCCCTGCACAACCTGCTCGGTCCGGTGCTGGTGGACGGCCAGGCGGAAGACCTCGCCGACGGGCGCATCGAGCAGACCCTCTCGGCCCTGGGCTGCAGCCTGCAGGCCGACGGCGAAGGCTGGCTGGTGACGGTGCCCCCCTCCCGCTCGATGGACCTCACCAGGGAGGTGGATCTGATTGAGGAGGTGGCCCGGCTGGTGGGCTACGACCACTTCGCCAGCCATCTGCCCGATCCGATCGAGCCGGGCGGGCTCGAGGCTGGCCAGCAGGCCGAGCGCTGGCTAAGGCAGGCTCTCTGCCACGCAGGTCTGCAGGAAACCTGTGCCTTCTCCCTGGTGCCTGCTCAGGGCCTGATCGAGAACTCCCTGCGGCTGGGGCTCACCAATCCCCTGCTCACCGACTACGGCCACCTGCGCGACAGCCTGCTCGATGAATTGCTGCTGGCGGCCAGGCGCAACCTGCAGGCCTCAATGCCGGGCTTCTGGGCCTTCGAGATCGGCCGTGTCTTCCAGAGCGAGGGAGAGAACCTGCTGGAGCGCACGGAGCTGGCCGGAGTGATCTGCGGCGAGCGGCGTTCGGAACTCTGGAGCAGCGCCGGGAAAGCGCGCAGCCTCGACTACTTCGAAGCCCGCGGTGTCCTGCAGCAGGCCCTGGCCGCCCTGAAGGTTCCCTGCGAAGACAGGGCCAGCAGTGATCATCCCCTGCTCCACCCTGGCCGGGCCGCGGAGCTGCTGGTGGAGGGACGGGTGGCCGGCTGGTTCGGCCAGCTGCATCCACAGCATGCGGAAGCCCTCAATCTGCCGGAGGCCACCCACCTGTTCCAGCTCGCCCTGACACCGCTTCTCAGCGCCGCCACCCGGCGCAACCGCTGGCAGCCGGCTTTCACACCCTTCGCCACCGTGCCGGCCTCCGAACGCGACCTGGCCCTGGTGGTGCCCGATGCCGTCACCGCCGCCCAACTGCTGAGTGCGATCCGCAAGGCAGGCAAACCGCTGCTGGAAACAGCGGAGCTGATCGATCGCTACCAGGGCAGCCAGGTGGAGGCTGGCAACGCCAGCCAGGCCTTCCGCCTGCGCTACCGCGACGCCCGCCGCACCCTCACTGAAGCGGAGGTGGAGCAGGCCCATACGAAGATCCTCGGCGCCCTGCAGAAGCAGTTCGGGGCCGCCAGGCGCTCCTAGGGCTCAGGTGGTGGGGGTCTCCCAGGTGCGCTCCAGCACGGCGAGGGCCTCCACGTGCTGGGTCTGGGGGAAGAAGTCGATCGGCTGAACCCGCAGGAGGCGCAGGGTTCCCGCTGCCGTGAGCCTGGCCAGGTCACGCGCCAGGGTGGCGGGGTTGCAGCTCAGGTAGGCCACCCGCTCGGGCGGAGAGGCCAGGATCGCTTCGCAGACCCGCTCCGGCAGACCCTTGCGGGGCGGATCCAGCAGCAACCCGTCGGCGCCCTCGAGAGCTTCAGGCAGAGCCAGGGCCACGTCGGCGGCCTCGAGCGTGAGGCCATTGAGACCATTGAGACCGGCATTGAGCCTGGCCTGCTCCACGCTGGAAGGGTGTTGCTCCAGGCCCAGCACCCGGGCGCCGGCGGCGGCCAGAGGCAGGCTGAAGGTACCGATACCGCAGTAAGCATCCACGATCCGGCGGCCAGGGGCAGGGCGGAGGGCCTCGATCAGCAGGGGCACCAGCCGCTCGGCCTGGGCAGTGTGCACCTGAAAGAAGGTGTCGGGACCGATCCGCAGCTCAAGGCCCGCGAAGCTGTCGTTCAGCCATGGGCGGCCCGCGATCTCGAGGGTGCGCGGCCCCATCAGGGTGTTGGTGGGCAGGGGCTGGATGTTGAGGCCGACGCCCACCAGCTCCGGCCAGCGCTCCATCCAGATCTCCGCCATGGCCGCCAGATCAGGCAGGTCGCTGTGGCTGCTGATCAGCGTGAGCAGCACTTCACCGCTGTGGTGTCCGACCCGCAGGGCCAGGTGGCGCAAGCCGCCGCCCTCAGTGAGATCGACATCCACCGGCCAGTCGCTCTGCTCGAGATCGCGCTTGAGCGGGGCAATCAGGCGATCGATGCGGGGATCGAGCACCGGGCAGCGGTTCATGTTCACGATCCGGTGGGTGCCGCTGCGGTAAAAACCGGCCCGCAGTTGCCCGTCCGGGCAGCGCTCCAGGGGAATCGTGGTGCGGTTGCGGTAGCCCAGGGGCGTAGCTGAGGCCAGGATCGGCTCCACCTCGAGGCTCTGGCCGCCGATGCGGCGCAGGGCCTGCTGCACCAGATCCTGCTTCCAGACCAGCTGGGCCTGGTCGTTGAGGTGCTGCACTCCGCAGCCGCCGCAGTCGGAGGCCAGGATGCAGGGGGGCTGCCGCCGCTCGGGGGCATCGTTGCGCCGCTCAAGTGGGTGAGCCACCAGATGGCGCTGGGCCTTGTGGTGCACCCGGGCCCGCACCTGCTCCCCCGGCAAGGCCTCGGGAACGAAGACCACCAGGTCGGGAGCCGACTCCTCCGTGGAGGAGATGCGCGCCACCCCCTGGCCGTGATGGTTGAGGCCGGAGATGCACAGATCCAGGTCCGTACCTGGGACCGGCAAAGGAAGTCCCATGGGGATCGGAGCGCTTTGGACGTTAAGCAAACCCTAGATGCAAAGGGGCGTTACATCTGAAGACGTCCTCCTGCAAGAGGGTTGCCGGATCGATAAAGTGTTCAGGCGCCTGGTGTCCTCGATGAGCGTCGTTCGGGATCTGATCCTCCAAGCCGATGATCAGCTGCGGTATCCCAGCGGCGGAGAGCTCCGCTCGATGGCGCAGTACCTCTCCGGCGGTGCCCAGCGCATCCGCGTGGCCCGAGCCTTGGCGGAGAACGAGAAAAAGATCGTCGATGAGGCCGCGCGCCTCCTCTTCACCCGTAAGCCGGAATACGTGGCCCAGGGCGGCAATGCCTATGGGCAGAAGCAACGGGCCCAGTGCCTTCGCGATTTCAG
>NZ_JAGQBY010000137.1:0-8440 GCF_024345875.1 Synechococcus sp. EJ6-Ellesmere | reverse complement strand
CACCAGGGCAGCCGCCGGCAGCCTCCCTAACTTCCAGGCATCGCTCCGAACCTTCCCTGGTCAGACCGCTTCCCCGGTCAAACCGCTTCGCCTGCCTCTGGCCCCGCCTCGATCACCGTTGGACAACCCCCATCCCATCAGCCGCTCCCAGCCTGGTTCCCATGACCACCTGGAGGTCTGCTACAGCCAGCTGTGCGACATCGACCCCATGATCCTGCGGGTGCGTCAGTTGCGCCGTCAGGGGGACTTCCCCCGGGCCCGGTGCCTAGAACAGGAGCTGATGCCGCTCTGCTGAGAACCGTGCCTTCCGAGTCCTCGTCCACGCTGGCTGTGAGCCGAGCCTCCGGCAAGACCGGTTGGCGTGTCGTCCAGGAGGCCCTGGCCCGGGGCTACCGGGTCAAGGCCCTGCTGCGCCCTGGATCTGAGGTCCCCGAGGGGCTGCAGGGGGCCGAGCTGATCCGACTGGAGCTCGGTGATCAAGCCGCCCTGGAGCAGGCCCTGGCGGGGGTCCAGGCCCTGGTGATCGCCACCGGCGCCCGCCCATCGGTGGATCTGGCGGGCCCCTTGAAGGTGGATGCCCTGGCGATCCGTCAGCAGTGCGCCGCCTGCGCGGCGGCCGGGGTGAAGCGGGTGGTGCTCGTGAGCTCGCTCTGCAGCGGCCGCTGGTTGCACCCCCTCAACCTCTTCGGCCTGATCCTGGTCTGGAAGCGGCTGGGAGAGCGCTGGCTGGAGGCCAGTGGCCTCGACTGGACCGTGGTGCGCCCCGGTGGACTCAAGGAGACGGAGGAGAACCTCGACGCCCAGGGCATCCGCTTCAGCGGGCCTGATCAGCAGGAGAGCAACAGCATTCCCCGCCGGCTGGTGGCCCGGGTGTGCCTGGATGCCCTGGACTCGCCCGCTTCGATCGGGCGGATCATCGAGGTCACCAGCGCTGCAGGGGTGGAGCCCCTCTCCCTGGCCGAGTGGCTCGCCATTCAGCCCCAGCCGGTGTGAGCTCCCAGGCCCTGCTGGAGCGGTTGGGGCTGCAGCCGTTCCGGCCCCGGCCGCCCTGGTGGGGCCCCGACCTGCAGACCCTGCGCGACACGCTCCGGCCGGATGTGCTGCCGCAGCGAGAGAGCACCCCTATTGAATTTCCCCTTGGGCCTTCCAGCCAGGGTGAGGGCGGTTCCCTGCTCTCCTGGCTTGATCCGCCGGCTCCAGAGGCACCAGGTGGCCGGCCCAGGGCGCTGGTGCTGCTGTTGCACGGCCTGGGCGGCTCCAGTCAGGCCGAGGGGGTGCGGCGGCTGGGCTGGTGCCTGAACCGGGCCGGCTTCGCGGTGCTGCGCCTGAACATGCGTGGCGCCGGTGAAGGGCGGGCCCTGGCCAGCGGCACTTATGCCGCCCGTTGCAGCTCGGATCTGGCGCCGGCCCTGGGGCGGGCCCGGGAGCTGGCGGCTGATGGCCCCCTGCTGGCGGTGGGGCTGTCTCTGGGGGGCACGGTGTTGCTCAATGCCGTGCTGGATGGGGTGGCACAGCTGGAGGGTCTGGCGCTGGTGAGCAGCCCCCTCGATCTGGCCCACTGCTCCGCCACCATCTCCAGCCCGCGCAACCGCCTCTATGAGCGATGGCTGCTGGAGCGCCTGCGTCAGCAGACCCTCAACGACGGTCTCAGGCCTGATGAGGAGCTGGTTGAACGCCTGCGGCGGTTGAACAGCATCCGCGGCTTCGATGCCCTGATCACGGCACCGCGCTGGGGCTACGCCAGTGTCGACGCCTATTACCGCCAGGCCAGCCCCCTGCCGCGGCTGCTGCAGCCGGAGCCCGGACACCCCCCGCTGCCGCCCACTCTGGTCGTGCAGGCCCTCGATGATCCCTGGGTTCCAGCCGCTGGCGCCCAGGCCCTGGGACCGCCCATGGAGGTGGTGCTCAGCCCCGGCGGCGGGCACAACGGCTTCCACGCCCCCGGGGGGTGCTGGTCGGATCAGCTGGTGCTGCGCTGGCTGGGCGAGCGGCTCAGCGCCGCAGGCTGAGGCGCCGCACGATCCACTCCTCGATGGGCCGGCCGCCGATCAGGTGCTCCTCCACGATCCGCTCGATCCGCTCGGGGCTGACCCCGCCGTAGGCGATTCCCTCCGGCCAGATCAGCAGGATCGGTCCACCGGCGCAGATGCGCAGGCAGTCGGCCTTGGTGCGCAGCACCACCCCCTCAGGTCGATCGGGCTGCTCCAGGCCGCGCTCCTTGACCAGCTGCTTGAGCCGGCTCCAGCTGGCGGCCCCAATCTGCGGGTCGCCGCAGAGGGCCTTGGTGGGGGTGGCGCAGAGCAGCAGGTGGTGCTGAACCTTCACGGCAGGATCTTCATGCCGTGAGCAGAGCAGGCGAGGCGGTGGCGGCCAGCTCGCTGGTGGCCAGGCGGGCCCAGGCGTCGATGGCCAGCACGTCATCGAGGCTGGGGTCCTGGCGCAGGTCGGCGCTGTGGCGCTCGCAGACCGCCTCGATCAGGCGGGGAATGTCGAGGAAGGCGATCCTTTCTTCGAGGAACAGGGCCACGGCCTGTTCGTTGGCGGCGTTGAGCACCGCGGGCATGGTGCCGCCTGCGCGGCCGGCGGCGTAGGCCAGACCCATGCAGGGGTATTTCTGCTCGTCGGGGGCGCGGAAGGTGAGCTGGCCCACCTCGGTGAGATCCAGGCGCCGCCAGGGGGTCTCGAGCCGCTCGGGCCAGCTGAGGCAGTAGAGCAGCGGCAGGCGCATGTCGGGCCAGCCCAGCTGGGCGAGCACCGAGCTGTCGGCCAGCTCCACCATCGAGTGGATGATGCTCTGGGGGTGGATGACGATCTCGATGTGGTCGTAGTCGAGCCCGAAGAGGTAATGGGCTTCGATCACCTCCAGGCCCTTGTTCATCAAGGTGGCGGAATCCACCGTGATCTTGCGGCCCATGCTCCAGTTGGGATGGCTGGTGGCATCGGCCACGGTGGCCTTGGCCAGATCAGCGGCGGGCCAGTCGCGGAAGGCGCCGCCGGAGGCGGTGAGCTGGATGCGCCGCAGCCCTGGGGTGGGAACGCCGGTAGAGAGACGGGCGGTGTCGGCCCAGGGGGTGCCCTGCAGGCACTGGAACAGGGCGGAGTGCTCGGAGTCGGCGGGCAGCAAGCGGCTGCCGCTGGCCTTCAGGGCCGGCAGCACCACGGGCCCGGCGGCGATCAGGGTTTCCTTGTTGGCCAGGGCCAGATCCTTGCCGGCCTCGATGGCCGCGAGGGTGGGCAGCAGGCCGGCGCAGCCGACGATGCCCGTCACCACCAACTCGGCGCTGGACCAGGCGGCGGCGGCGCAGAGCCCTTCGCTTCCCCCCACCAGCTCAGGCTGGCGTGCCGGCTGCTGGGAGGGCTCCAGCGCCTCCAAGCGGCGGCGCAGCTCGGGCAGGGCCTGGGCGTCGGCAAGGGCCACCACTTCGGGGGCATGGCGCCGGATCTGATCGATCAGCAGATCGAGATTGCGGCCCGCCGTGAGCGCCACCACCCGGAAGCGCTCGGGGAACTCCTCCACGATCGCCAGGGTCTGGGTGCCGATCGACCCTGTGGAGCCGAGCACGCTGATCGCTTTCACCAGGCCATCCCTGCGACGGGCGCCAGTCTCCCACCGATCCCAGCGGTTCGTGCACACTGGCTGAGCTGGTGCTCTTCACCCCTGGCGGCCGCGATGCTCTGGCTCAAGCGTTGGAACTTCATCGAGCGGGCTCGGCTGGAGCGTGAACTCTGGGATGCGTTCGAGGCGGGTGACGACATCGAGGCGATGGTGGAGCAGCTGCGCGCCTCGCTGGCTGGGGCCTCCGCCGCCACCCCATCGGTTGGCGATGACGGCTTCAGGTTGGAGGTGTGGGAGACCACGAGGGTGCGCATCCGCCGGATCGAAACGCTGATGCGCGACCAGGCTCCGTCGGCTCCCCCGCCGGCAGATGAACAGCGCTGAAGTCAGCGCCGGATCCACTCGGTGGTGCCATCGGGGCGATCGATCAACTCGATGCCTTCGGAGCGCAGTCGGTCGCGGATGGCATCGGCTTCGGGGTAGCGCTTCTGCTGGCGGGCAGCCAGGCGCTCGCTGATCAGGGCCTGAATCTGGCCAGGATCCGGCCCGTCGCCCGCGCCAGGTTGGGCCCCGGAGCCGGCCTCCTGCTTGAGGCCCAGAACGCCGCAGAGCTCCTGCAGCAACTGCCAGCGCCCCTGCAGGCCTCGGTCCTCGTCGCTGGGCGCCGATCCCCGCTCCAGCCGCCGGGCCAGGGCCCGCAGGGGGCGGCCCAGCTCGAACAGCACCGCCAGGGCCGCCGAGGTGTTGAGGTCATCGTCCATGGCCGCGATGAAGGTGCCGCGGGCGCTCTGCAGGGCGGCATCCAGCTCGGGGGCTTCGGGGTCGGTGTCGGTGTCGTTCCAGGCGAGGGCCTCACGCAGGCTGGGCTTCTGTCCCAGCGCGAGGGCCTCGTTGAGGCCGTGCCAGCCGGCGGCGGCGGCTTCGAGGGCTTCTGCTGTGAAATCCAGGGGCTTGCGGTAGTGGGCCTGGAGCACGAAGAAGCGCAGCGTCATGGCCGACACGCCGCTGGCGAGCAGGGAACGGATCGTGGTGAAGTTACCGAGGGATTTCGACATCTTCTCCCCATCCACATTCACCATGCCGTTGTGCAGCCAGTAATGGGCCAGGGGTTCACCGTTGGCCGCTTCAGACTGGGCAATTTCATTCTCATGGTGGGGGAAGATCAGGTCTGATCCGCCCAGGTGAATGTCGATGGTGGTGCCCAGTTCCTGACGCACCATCGCCGAGCATTCGATGTGCCAGCCCGGCCGACCGGGACCCCAGGGTGAGGGGAAGCTCGGCTCTCCTGGTTTGACCCCTTTCCAGAGGGCAAAATCGAAGGGATGCCGCTTGCGGGTTTCCTCCTCGCTGTTGAGCCGGCCGCTGGCCCCCTCCTGCTGCTCGCTGAGGCTGCGGCCACTCAATTTGCCGTAATCAGGCTGGCCCAGCACAGCAAAATAGACATCGCCATCGGCGGAATAGGCGGCGCCTGAGGCCTCCAGTTCGCCGATCATGGCGCGAATGCCCTCGAGGCATTGGGTGGCGCGCGGAACCTTGTCGGGCGGGAGAATGTTGAGGGCGGCCATGTCATCACGGAAGGCCGTGATGTTGCGTTCACTCACCACTTCCATCGACGTGTCCTCGTCGGCGGCTCGCCTGAGGATCTTGTCGTCGATGTCGGTGATGTTCTGAACGAAGGTGACCCGATAGCCACTCCAGATCAGGTAGCGGCGCAGCACATCCCAGACGATGTAACTGCGGGCATGGCCCAGGTGGCAGAGGTCGTAGACCGTGACCCCGCAGCAATAGATCGAAACCTCACCCGGAACCAGAGGCTGAAACGCCTCGGTGCGCCGGGTGAGGGTGTTGGTGAGCCGCAGGGTCAAGGTGGGCCGGCGCAGGGTGAGGGCACCGTAAGGGGTCAGGGAAAAGCCCTACCCTCAGCCGATCACCAGAGACCGCGGACGGGAACTTCCTCGAACACGGGTGCGGGGCGTGCCACCTGGTAGGTGCAGGAGGGGTCGGAGACCCTGAATCCCTGGGCCACGAGGGGATCCTTGATCACGCTGGCCTGGGTGATCGTGGCCGTGACGGCGCTGAGGGTGCGGGGCTTCAGGCAGGTGGGCAGGTGGGCAGGTCGGCAAGATCGGCGGCGAAGGCTGGGGTTGCCAGGGTGCCGAATGCCAGTGCACCGGTGGTGAGAAACCTGACCATGGTGGAGGAGCGTGAAGGACTTTGTGAATTGTAATCGGGATGGCCGGAGTTGAGCCTTAATTAAGAAGTGATTGGCACACCATCGAAGGCTTCAGCAGGACACGGGGTTGCTGCCGCCACCGCCACCGCCATCGCCGCTGAAGCAGCCTGCCGCCGCACAGATGCCGACGCCCAGACCGAGGCCCACAGGGATCACCCACCAGGGGAAGTTGTTGGTGGCTGAGGGGGGCGCGATGAATCCGCAGGGGCTGGTTTTCCTGGCCATGCTGGTGGCTGCCTTGGCCAGCTGGAAGCAGCAGGGCGTCAGACGTTGGGGCAGAGCAGCGGGCCCATCGGGCAACAGGGCACAGAGTGTCTCACCGTCGCGCAGTTCGCGGTCATGTTTGATCGTGAGTGAGACGATCCTCGGAAATCGTGACGTTGGGAGAATTCAGGGGGATGGACTCCACTTCCTCGCCGTTGGCACCATCACCGGCATTGGCGCTGCGCCGGCGGATGGAAATGTTGCCGGTGAGATCGAGGGGCAGGGGACTGGCGTAGCGGATCTCGAAGTCCTCGTCGCCGGAGAGGAGATAGGTGACATCCCTCGACTCCTGATCGCTCAGCTCGGCCTGGCTGAGCAGCTGGCTGTCACTGGCCAGGGATGGAGGCGCCGCTGTGGTGGGCGTGCGCTGAAGCCCGGGAATGGCAGTGACCCCATCGCCGTTCACCCGCACCAGATTGACGGAGGCGCCGGGAAAGGCCCGAACAGGCAGGGTGCTGACCGTGAAAGCGGAGAGAACAGCCAGAGACAAAGCTGAGCGCATGCACGCCATCCCAATGCAAAAAAAATCTCTCGGCCATTCTGTGGGCTCCCGCAGGTTCAGGCGGTGATGATCAAGACACACTTTCAGAAAAACCCCTGAGCTGAGCCTGAAGGGCTCGACTCAGGGGTCCATGGGCATCAGCCCTGGGGAAGGATCAGCGGGACACGGGATTGTCGCCACCGCCACCGCCACCACCGCCGCCACTGTCAAAGCAGCCTGCGATGGCACAGATGCCGACGCCAAGACCAAGCACCACGGGAATGATCCACAAGGGGAATGGACTACCGGCGGGCTCCGTTTGGCTTTCACCCGAGGCCTGGCTGATCAGTTCGGCCGTTCCCGGCGCCGAGGGGGGCACCTGGACTGCAGGGGGCTGAAGACCTGGCAGGGCGGTGACGCCATCACCGTTGACGCGCACCAGATTGACACTGGCTCCGGGAAAGGCCCGAACGGGCAGAGCGCTGACGGAGAATGCCGTGGCCGTGGCCAGAGCCAGAGGAACGGTGAAACGCATGCGGAGGTGGTTCCAAAAAACCGAATGGAACTGAATGTAGGGGCAACGGAGAAGGTCGGCAGAATCTGGTCATAAACCAGATTTGAAACTGTCTACAGCTGGTAGCTGCGGGTGATTCTGTCGATTCTGCGTTTTCGTGATCAGAACGACATCGTCAGCCGGCCGTAGTAGCGAGGTTCACAGGGGTTGGTGGTGCAGAGTCCATTCAGGTAGCTGGGGGTGTTGCCGAGGAAGTCCGTGGCGTAAAGGGAAAAGGTGAGCGGGATGTCCTTGATCGGACGCACTGAGACACCGGCGCCGATGCCGTAGCCGAACCACTCGTAGCCGATCGAGACCTGGCTGCCGAGATGAAGGCTGAGGGCGCCGATCGGTCCCCAGAAGCAGTCGGTGCCCTGGGGGTAGTTGAGGCTGCTGACGTTGTTGCCGCTCAGGCAGTCGGTGGATCCCAGGGTGCCGTTGCCGGCGTAGCCGTAGAAGTCGGAGCCGATGCCTGCGGTGGCCACGAACAGGATCGGATTCTCACCGCGGCTGAGGGGTATGGCCTGGGAGAGCACCAGGTAGAAGTTCCGGCCCAGGTCGGTGGTGTCGTCGAGCTGGATGATGTGCTCACCACCGAAGGCCAGCCCCGTGGTGGGGGTGAGGTTGATGGCTGTGCGGAAGCCGATGCTCTGGGCGGCGAACTGGCCGGTGCCGCGGTTGCGGCTGGTGAGGCTCTGAATGGCGAACTGGAAGCCGAGGCTGGCGTCTTCCCCCTTGAAGGGAGTGATGTCGAGGTAGGCCTCGGAGTCGGCGCAGTCGATCCAGTTACCGCCATCCGGCACCCGGCAGGAGCGGGTGCGGCTGGTGCCGGTGAGGGTGGTGGAGACGGTGAATTCCTTGTCCTGGGCGAAGCCGTTGGGAACGTTCAGGCCCGTGTCGGGGTAGGGGTCGCCGTTGACGGTGATGCCCCGAGCGAGTCCACGCACCTTGGGCCAGATCGGAGGGGGCTGCTCGGGAAGGTAGGGGGGTTCGGGCCTGGCATCACCGCTGGCCAGAAGCGCGGAGGCATCGAGCACTTGATCCTCAGGCACCAGATACCAGCGCAGGGTGGTTTCCCGGGCCAGCATCTGTCCGAACACCCCGGCTCCTTGACTGACCGGTGCAGCCGGGGGGGTGAAGGCCAGGTTGCCGTCATTGAAGGGAACCAGTTCCCAGGTGAGGCTGCTCTTGGGGCTGGCCGCGATGGCTGCTGTTGCGGCGCTGGGCAGGGGCGGTGGCGGGTGTAGCGGGGGCGGGTTGGGGGGGACTGCTTCCCCGGGGATGGGCCTTGGCCGGGGAGCAGGGGGGGGGTCCCCCGGCCGGGGCCGGAGGGGCGGCGCCGGGGGGGGGGGG
>NZ_JAGQBY010000136.1:0-8510 GCF_024345875.1 Synechococcus sp. EJ6-Ellesmere | reverse complement strand
TGGGCCTTTACCGACGAAAGCTGGAACGATTGGCCAGTCACCGCATAGACGTGGCCATAGCCTGCACAAGTCCAGCTCAGACGCCCGTTACGGCGAGATATGGAGTCGGCCGTTTTTCAGGAGTCCCTGCTTACCGCCATTGAAGAATTGGCCTCACCTGCCATGGTGAACACGATCAGGGGGGCCAGCCTTCTGACGGATTCAAGCAGGCTTGTCCTCGGCAGCTTCGGGGAAGCTCCGACAACGGGAATCAAGCCCAGCCAAGCTGCAGGGAAAGCGTCTTCCTCCTGGATACCATTCTCCACACGTTATGATGCAGTTTGGAGCCCTCAGGAGCTCGGTGGCGGTGATCTTCGCCTCGTGATCCGCCATGTCGCCAGTGGCCTGCAAGCAGGCCTGATTCGCTATGTGGGGAAGATCCTGTTGATCGTTCTTGGGATTGCGTTGTTCCTCACCTTCGCGACCATGTTCATTCTTGATCGGCTGGTGATCTCGAGGGTGCTGGCCCTGCGTGAGCAACGCACCCTGGCGGGCCGCGCATTCCTCGAAGACAGTTCGATTGATCCGGCAAAAATCCTGATGCCGGTGAGGGGCAATGACGAGCTGACTGACGTGGAGTCAGCCTTCAATCAGTCGTTTTTACGCACGTATCAGGAAATGAATCGCAGAATGCAGGCAGAAATTCTGGCCAAAGATGAACAACAAAGGGCCGAGAAACTCCTGCTGAACATTCTGCCTGAACTAATCGCTGCCGAGATGAAAAATGGAAGCGACCTGATCGCTCAGATTCATGACGATGTCAGCGTTCTCTTTGCTGATATCGTCGGATTCACGGAGCTTTCGCGATTACTTCCCTGCCATGACCTTGTCTCACGCCTCAACGACGTGGTCAGCGCCTTCGACGATCTGTGAGCGATCGCCATGGTCTCGAAAAGATCAAGACCATCGGCGATCATTACATGGTTGCCAGTGGGCTGCTCAGATCGCTCCCTCACCACGCTGAAGCCATCGCCGACATGGCGCTGGAGAGGCTGGCCATCATCCCGCGTTTCAGCCTGGCTGGGGCAGCGCCGTTGGCCTCAGGATCTCACCCATGACTGCAGAGCCGACCAGGAAAAGAGCACAGGCGACGACTCCGGCTCAGGGCCGTTGCGGGGCATGATTCAACCCTTCAGAACATGAAGATTCCCTGCGTTGATTAAATGCTTGTGAAGAAATACGCGGAAACGCTCACTCATCTTACAGTGTTGCCGGCAGCAAGAGTGGCGAAATCGTAGCAAGCACTTGTGGGCAAACAATTGCCAGCAAGTACGCGACTGATGGCACGAATGGCGCTCCTTGGCTTGCCCTTTCTTCTCCCTTGTCCCCCGCAACGTTTCTCATGGCACTGGTCCAGGCGCCCGCCTTAGGCATTGATCGCTTCGCGAATGATCGCAACAGGGAAAGCTGGTCAAACGGCTCCGAGCAGGACACCAAGCAGATCATTCGGGCCGTTTATCAGCAGGTGCTCGGTCAGCAGTATGTGATGGCCAGTGAGCGTCTCAATGGGGCTGAGTCCCTGTTCCGCAACGGCGCTCTGAACGTGCGGGAACTGGTGCGGACTGTGGCCAAGAGTGGCCTCTATCGATCCAGATTCTTCGAGAACTGCAATCCCTATCGCTTCATTGAACTGAACCACAAGCATCTGCTGGGGCGGGCACCTCAGAACAAGGCGGAGATGCTGCATCACTTCACGATCCTGCAGGACCAGGGTTACGACGCGGAGATCGATTCCTACATCGACAGCGACGAATACCAGGAACGCTTCGGTCTTGACACTGTGCCCTACCTGCACGGCTGGGATTACTCCAAGGGCCATGAGGGACGTCAGTTCTCCTGGCTGATGCTGCTTGCCCGCGGAGCCGCGGCTTCCGTGAAGGGAGACACCAGCGGCACCCAGTTCCGCCTGGGCAAGGCCCTGCACCAGGACAAGGCGATGCCGGTACGTGGCGCCGGTGGCCGGGTGGTGATCGTCTCGACCGAAGGACCGTTCAAGGCGCTGGTGAGCACCCAGTCGGGGATTTCCTCCGAGTTCTCCCCTGAGGCACCCCTGCGGTCCCCCTCCCAGGAGCACCGGGTCGAAGCCCTGCGGGTGTCAGCCGGTGAGAGCAGCAGCGGCAGTGGCCGTTTGGTCACCATCTCCGCCACGGGCCTGGCCAACAACGACTACGTACGCAGTGGCGCCTACGTGATCCGCGTTCCCTTCAGCCGCATGAACGAGGCCCTGCAACGGGTCAACCGTCTCGGTGGGCGGGTCACGAACGTGGTGGTGAGCTGAGGGTTGCCACAGGGTTCCCCTGGCCATCAATCTTCAGAAAGATGGAAATCCTGGGGAGCCCCCCGTTCTGCCATCCGATAGTTTGGGAAGTGGCCAAGGGTTAGGGCGAGATCCCTGAGCCAAGTGCTCGCACCGTTTCACTGTCGTGTTGCCTGTAGTACAAGAACGTCCATGGCTGTAAGGATCGATCGCGAAACCTTCCTCAAGCGGGCGATGGAACGGTTTGGCCACCACTACAGCTACGAGGAGATCGAGTACCGCAGTTATCGATCTCCAGTGAAGATCCGCTGCCTGGATCATCCCGTTCGCCTGATCGTGATCACGCCTGAGCGTCACCTGCAGACCACTGGTGGCTGCAAATACTGCCTGCGCCGCTATCGCCAGCAGGCCATTGAAGCTTCAGTGAAGGTGGCTGCTGTCGAGATGACCCAGCAGCCAGGGTCCTCTCAACTATCAGCTCAGCACGAGGTGTCGGCTGCGCCCACCGGCGCCTGGTAGTCAAACGCGCCAGATGGATGGGCGTGGGATCGAAGCACAGGAGAATGCCGCAGATGTTCCGCGGCGCTGCCATGACCGGCAACCTCCAGGCCATTGGCTTCATGATCAGCTGGGTGCTGGGTTGGGGGATCGGTGGCTCCCTGATCGATGCCGGTTTCATCCAGGCCGGGGTGTACTCGATCGAGACGAACCAGCTGGGCACCCTGGCCACCTTCACGGTCTGGACGCTGCTCTGGGGCGGGCTGGGCTTTCGCCTTTACCAGCGCTTCACAAGTTCAGCCCAGGACAGCTGAGCGCCAGGCGCCGGGTCACGCTCAGCACTCAGAGCTCCAGCTCAGCCAGGGAGAGCAGACAGCGCACCTCCTGGGGGTAATGCTCCCGCCCAAGGCCGTCGGGGAGCAGCACATGCACCAAGGCTCCTGCGGCCAGGGCCGCCTGGGCCCCGGCAAGGGAATCCTCGAAGGCCCAGCAGGCACTCGCGACCACCCCCAGCCGCCGGGCCGCCAGCAGAAAGATGTCAGGGGCAGGCTTGCCTTCCGTCAGCTCGGGATCATCACCGCAGACGATCAGCTCGATCTGCTCCAGCCAGGGATGGGGAGCGCACTTGATCCCCACGGAGTCGCGGCTGCTGCTGGTGGCCAGGGCCATCGGAATCGCCAGGTCCTGGCAGCGACGCAGCAGCTCGGGAGCCCCGGGCATCGCCCGAGCCCCGGGCAGAAGCTCCCGGGCGATCGGTTGCTGCACCGCCAGCAACCGATCGCTGCTGGGGGGCTGACGGCCCGTCGCTTCGATCCAGGCAATCACGCTGCTGGCGTTGTCCAGGCGCCGGCGCCCCCGCAGCTCCAGCAGCTGCTGATCACTGAGCTCGAGGCCAAACTCCAGGGCCGCCTGCCGCCAGGCCTGACCGTGCAGAGGCTCGGTGTCGAGCAGCAGACCATCGAGGTCGAACAGACAGGCCGCGGGGCTGTTCATCGACGCATCCTCTCAGTCCACAATGACCTGGTGTCGCCCCCGACCCGATGAGCCAGGTCACGATCGAATCGGTGCTGCAGGAAGAGCGGGTGTTCGAGCCGCCGGCGGAGCTGGCGGCCGGGGCACGCATCGGCAGCATGGCCGCCTACCGGGAGCTGGTGGCGCGCGTTGAGGCCGACCCCGACGCCTTCTGGGGCGAGCAGGCCCGGGAGCAACTGCACTGGTTCGAGCCCTTCCACACGGTGCTCGACTGGAGCAACCCGCCCTTCGCCCGCTGGTTCGAGGGGGGGACCACCAACCTCGCCTACAACTGCCTCGATCGTCACCTGGATGGCCCCAGGGCCGAGAAGACAGCCCTGATCTGGGAAGGGGAACCCGGGGACAGCCGCCGCTTCAGCTACCGCGAGCTGCATGCTGAGGTCTGCAAGGCCGCCAACGCCCTCAAGGCGCTCGGCATCCGCAAGGGTGACCTGGTGGCCCTGTACATGCCGATGGTGCCGGAGGCGACCATTGCCATGCTGGCCTGCGAGCGGATCGGCGCGCCCCACTCGGTGGTGTTCGGCGGCTTCTCCGCCGAGGCCCTGCGCGACCGGCTGATCGATGGCGGCGTCAAGGCCGTGATCACCGCTGATGGCGGCTTCCGCAAGGACAAGGCCGTAGCACTCAAACCCGCGGTGGATCAGGCCCTGGCCGATGGCGCCTGCCCCACTGTGGAGCACGTGCTGGTGGTGCGCCGCACCGAGCAGCCCACGGCGATGGAGGAGGGCCGCGACCGCTGGTGGCATGAGCTGGTGGACGGCCAGAGCGCCGACTGCCCAGCGGAGCCGATGGCCAGCGAAGACCGCCTGTTCGTGCTCTACACCTCAGGTTCCACCGGCAAACCGAAGGGGGTGGTGCACACCACAGCGGGCTACAACCTCTGGGTCCACCTCACCTTCCAGTGGATCTTCGACCTCCGTGAAGACGACATCCACTGGTGCACCGCCGACGTGGGCTGGATCACCGGCCACAGCTACATCGTCTACGGCCCGCTCTCCAATGGCGCCACCACGGTGATGTACGAGGGGGCCCCACGGCCCTCCAAACCCGGAGCGTTCTGGGAGGTGATCGAGAAGCACAAGGTGACCCTCTTCTACACCGCCCCCACGGCGATCCGGGCCTTCATGAAGAGCGGCCGCGAGGTGCCGGATCACTACGACATGAGCACCCTGAGGATCCTCGGCACAGTCGGGGAGCCGATCAACCCCGAGGCCTGGATGTGGTACCGGGAGGTGATCGGCCATGACCGCTGCCCGATCATCGACACCTGGTGGCAGACCGAGACGGGCGGGGTGATGATCAGCCCCCTGCCCGGGGCCACCCCCACCAAACCAGGATCCGCCACCCTGCCGCTGCCCGGCATCGCCGCCGATGTTGTCGACAGTGAAGGCAGAAGCGTAGGCGTGGATGAAGGCGGTTACCTGGCGGTGCGACGACCCTGGCCGGGGATGATGCGCAACGTGCACGGCGACCCCGAGCGCTTCCGCAAGAGCTACTGGGAGCACATCACCGGCGCCGACGGCCGGCCCCTCTATTTCGCCGGTGATGGTGCCCGCCGCGACGCCGACGGTTACTACTGGGTGATGGGCCGGGTCGACGACGTGATCAGCGTCTCCGGCCACCGGCTGGGCTCGATGGAGATCGAGTCGGCCCTGGTGAGCCATCCGGCCGTGGCCGAAGCCGCCGTGGTGGGCCGCCCCGACGACCTCAAGGGTGAGGGCATCGTGGCCTTCGTGACCCTTCAAGTGGGCCTCAGCGGTGACGAAGCCCTTGGCGCCGAACTGCGCCGGCACGTGGGCACCGAGATCGGTCCGATCGCCCGCCCCGACGAGATCCGCTTCAGCGGCGCCCTTCCCAAGACCCGCAGCGGCAAGATCATGCGCCGCATCCTGCGGGCCCTGGCGGCCGGTGAGGAGGTGAGCGGTGACACCAGCACCCTGGAGGACCGCTCGGTGCTCGATGCGCTGCGGGTCTGATCGTGCCCGTTCGATCTGTCTGGCTCAGCCAGGCACCGACGGCATCACCAGCAGCACAATCAACCAGATGGCGCCGATGATGGGCACCAGCGTGATGAAGATCCAGGTCCAGGCCTTGCCTGCGTCGCGCAACCGACGCACGCAGAGGGGAATGCCCGGCACGATGGCGGCAATGGAATAGAGGGTCTGCAGTGTGCTCAATTGGCTGACCAGTTGGGCCGCCAGCCCAAGCAGGAGGGCAACGATGAAGTTGGCCAGAAAGTACCACCAGTAGTCGCCACGGGTGGATCGGCCGCTGTAATCGAAGGCGCGTTTCCAGCCAGAAATGTAGGCATCAAGCATGATCAAGCTGTCCTGGTTTGGTATCCAATCGCACAAACAGTGTCGGAGCCTGCTGGTGCTGTCAATCAATCGGTTGCAACCGTAGTGGTCCTACCCCCGCTCGGCCTGGCCCCCGTCCTGCCGCCACCAGCTGTCAATCGTGGCAGCCAGGCGATCAATCTGGCGCTGGCGCAGGGGGTCATCGGCCCAGGTCCCCAGCAGGTTCTGACGCAGGCCGGCGCTGGCGGGAGTGAGGTGGTCGCCGCCCAGCTGCAGCAGAGAGCTGCCGTCACCGGGGCGCTGCTGGAGCACCTCCAGCAGCGGGGGGCTCTGGTCGAGGGGATCGCTGCCGAAGCGGATCAGCAGGTTGCGGGGCACGCCGTAGAGCTGGCTCACCAGTCGCAGGGTTTCCTGCGGCGACGGGCTGAATTCGGTGCGCACCCCCAGCCGGGGGGCCAGATCAGCGAGGAGGGGGATCGAACGGTCGGCGGAGAAGTTGTTGAAGCTCATCGCCACCAGGGCGCTGCTGCCGCGGCCCCCGTCCGGCGCCAGCAGGTGCAGCTTGCAGCCAAGGCTGTGACCGAGGCGCAGCACCGGCAGCGCCGGTGTTCCCGCCGATGTTCCTTGCCGCGCCCCCCGAAAGGCCCGCCAGGCCTCGGTGGCCTGGGCCTGATGGTCGAACCCCGGCACGTAACTCCAGGCCCGCAGGCTGAGCCCGCGCCGGCAGAGAGCCTCCAGCAGACGCCGGTAGCTGATCTGGGGGGTGGCCGCCAGGTAACTGCCACCGATGAACTCGATCACGCCCGTCGAAACGGGCGGCTCCAGACACCAGAGACTCCCCTGCTGACGCCAGCGACTCACCGCGCTCAGGCCTGGGGAACCAGCCGCTTGAGGGCGGCCAGGGCCTCACGGGCATGGGCCGGCCCATCCAGCAGGTTGTTGAACACGTGGCGCACCACCCCCTCGCCATCGATCACGTAGGTGACGCGGCCCGGCAGCAGGTTGAGCAGGGCGCCGGGCACCCCGAAGGCCTGACGCAGGCTGTTGCCCTGATCCACCAGCAGGGGATAGGGGAGTTGATGCCGTTGGGAGAAGCGCTCATGGCTGGCACCGTCATCGCCGCTCACGCCCCAGACCTCGGCGCCGAGGGCCTGCAGCTCAGCGTGATTGTCGCGGAAGGCGCAGGCCTCCATGGTGCAGCCGGGGGTGTCGTCCTTGGGATAGAAGAAGAGCACCAGGGGGCGCCCTGCGAGCTGATCGCTGCGGCGCTCCGTGCCGTTCTGATCCTTCAGGACGATCAGGGGAGCCCTGTCACCGACCTGGATGGCCTTGCCCACGGGTGCATCAAAAACTATTGAAGTCACCTTAGGCAGCGTGGAGGCCGCAGCGAACCCGGCTGCATGGCTTGCAGACCCACCATCCCCATCAGCTCCCTGGAGCTGGGATCATGGAACGCAACCACGCTGGGGGGAGCCGGCCCATGGCAGCACCGTCGGGATCCCCTCAGCCCCTGGATCCAGCAGGCCAGCAGGCCAACCGCTGGCAGCAGACCAGCCTGCTCAGCCTCGTGCCCGATGCGGCTGAACCAAGACCGGCCGAACCGATCCGAACTGAGCCGGCGGCCGCCTCCCCCACCGCTGTTCAGACGCCGCCGGCCAAGGCCACGAGCTCCGGGCTGACCTGTCCCCAGCGGCTGCTGATCCTCGACACCGAGACCACCGGCCTGGACCCGGAGCGCGACCACTGCATTGAAGTGGGAGCGGTGCTGTTTCATGTCTCAAGCCGCGCCGTGCTGAGCCAGTTGTCGCTGCTGTTGCCTTGCCAGAGCAACGCGGCCGAGGCCATCAACGGCATCGATGCCGCCGTGAGCCGACTGGAGCAGCCCTGGCAGGCAGGGTTGATCTATTTCCAGGAGCTGGTGGCCAGCGCCGATGTGATCGTGGCCCACAACGCCGCCTTCGATCGCGCCTGGTTCGGCCGGGGGCCTCTGCCGGCGATCGACAAGCCCTGGCTGTGCAGCATGGATGACCTGCGCTGGCCGAGCGAGCGCCGGCTGAAGGCCACCCCTTCGGTGCGGGATCTGGCCCTCGCCTATGGCATCCCGGTCTGGGCCGCCCACCGGGCCCTCACGGATTGCATCTACCTGGCCCAGGTCTTCGAGCGCTGCGAAGACCTGAACTCTCTGTTGCTGGCTGGGCTTGAGCCACGGCGTCTCTACCGGGCCGAGCTGCCCTACGACCAGCGCCATCGGGCACGGGAAGCGGGATTCCGCTGGAACGATCCGGTGGCCAAGGCCTGGAGCCGGCGCCTGAGCGAGCGGGAGGCGCGCGAGCTCGATTTTTCCGTCAGGCCGGTGGAGCCGGATGCAGCCGGCCGCCACGCCGCCT
>NZ_JAGQBY010000135.1:0-8548 GCF_024345875.1 Synechococcus sp. EJ6-Ellesmere | reverse complement strand
CTGCGAGGTGGAGGAGTTTCAGCTCAGCAGCAACGGGCAGCTGCTGGCCGATCTCAACGGCCGCCCCCTGGCCGAGCTGGAACTTCGCCGGCGCACCGGGGCCCTGGTGCTGGCCGTGCGCATGCCCGCCCCGAAGGCGAACAACTCTTCCGTGTATCGCGGCATCACCAGCGCTCCCCTTCCCCCGAAACTGATCACCAACCCCAATGGCGATGTGAGGCTGCTGCCGGGCCAGTTGCTGGTGGTGATGGGCAGCAAGGAGGAATTGCAACGCTTCGCCCAGCTTCTGGGCCCCGCCCTCGAGGGGGTCGAAGCGATGACCAACTGAGGGCGGCCAGGGGGCGCATACGATCGCCCTCTCCTCGCCGCCCCTCCGATGACCGGATCCGCTGTTGCCCCACTCACGGGCCAGGTGGCTCTGGTCACAGGAGCCAGCCGCGGCATCGGCCGGGCCATCGCTCTGGAACTGGCCGCCAGCGGAGCGGAGGTGGTGGTGAACTATGCCGCTTCCGCTGACGCGGCCGAAGCTGTGGTGGCGGCCATCACCGCCGCCGGCGGCCGGGCCTGGAGTCACCGCGCCGATGTCTCCCAGGAGGCGGACGTGGAGGCCATGGTCAAGCAGGTGCTGGAACACAGCGGCCGCCTCGACATACTGGTGAACAACGCGGGCATCACCCGTGACGGCCTGCTGATGCGCATGAAGACCGCTGACTGGCAGAGCGTGATCGACCTCAACCTCAGCGGCGTCTTCCTCTGCACCCGTGCCGTCTGCCGCACGATGCTCAAGGCCCGCAGCGGACGCATCATCAACATCACCTCGGTAGTGGGGCTGATGGGCAACCCCGGCCAGGCCAACTACAGCGCCGCCAAGGCCGGTGTGATCGGCTTCACCCGCAGCACCGCCGCCGAGCTGGCCAGCCGTGGGGTCACTGTCAACGCCGTGGCCCCGGGCTTCATCGCCTCCGACATGACGAAAGACCTGGACGTCGAGCGGATCCAGGCGGCCATCCCCCTCGGTCGGCTCGGTCAGCCCGAGGACGTGGCCGGTGTGGTGCGCTTTCTGGCCGCCGATCCCGCCGCCGCTTACATGACTGGCCAGGTGCTGCAGGTGGATGGTGGCCTGGTGATGCGCTGAGGCCCGATCACGACTGGATCGGCTGCCCCAGCTCCTCCCTCAGGCGGCGGATGCGCTGCAGCAGCCGCAGCCGCCGACTGCGGGCCGTGATCGTGAGGAACAGGCGCAGGGGAACGTAGACCAGCGCCATCGCCAGTCCCAGGCCGGCGATGACCAGGAAGACCATCAGGCTGGCCCCCGAAACCGTGTCGATCGCAGGATCGGTGAGCGCATCGGCCACCGACGCCGAGAGGCTGGCGCGCAGGTTTTCCTCCATCTCAGGACCTTATCGGCAGATGGGGCCTGCCGCAGCGCCTGGGTGGGCGAGCGATTCGGCTTTCCCCACCAGCCGGACCCTGACTGGGCCCCGGCCGCTGTGGGACGCTGAATTCCATTGGGTGCGGTGGCCGTGCCCAGTTCCGCCTGGGAGGTCGTCCCACCCCGGCGTCAGACCTTCTCCACCTCCTGCACGACCGATGGCCAAGCTGATCAGTTTTTCCGACGCCTCCAGGGGCTCGCTTGAGCGTGGGGTGAATGCCCTGGCCGATGCCGTACGGGTCACGATCGGACCGAAGGGCCGCAACGTGGTGCTGGAGAAGTCGTTCGGAGCACCCGACATCGTCAATGACGGGGTGACGATCGCCAAGGAAATCACCCTGGAGGATCCCTTCGAGAACGTGGGAGCCCGGCTGATCCAGCAGGTGGCCTCCAAGACCAAGGACCAGGCCGGCGATGGCACCACCACCGCCACGGTGCTGGCCCAGGCACTGGTGCACGAGGGACTGCGCAATGTGGCCGCCGGCGCCAACCCGGTGGGGCTGCGCCGCGGCATGGAGAGGGCGGCGGCCCGGGTGGTGGAGGGCATCGCCGCCCTCGCCCAGCCCGTTGCCGGTGACGCCATCCGTCAGGTGGCCACCGTGAGCTCCGGCGGCGATGAGGAAGTGGGCCGGATGGTGGCTGAGGCCATGGACAAGGTGAGCACCGACGGGGTGATCACCGTGGAGGAATCCCGCTCCCTCTCCACCGAACTGGAGGTCACCGAGGGCATGGCCTTTGATCGGGGCTACTCCTCCCCCTATTTCGTCACCGATGGCGACCGCCAGGTGTGCGAGTACGACAACGCTCTGCTGCTCGTGACTGATCGCAAGATCAGCAGCATCAATGATCTGGTTCCGGTTCTGGAAGCCGTCTCCCGGGCGGGTGCTCCCCTGGTGATCCTGGCCGAGGAGGTGGCTGGCGAGGCGCTCGCCACCCTGGTGGTGAACAAGAACCGGGGAGTGCTGCAGGTGGCGGCCGTTCGCGCGCCCGGATTCGGCGACCGCCGCAAGGCCATGCTCCAGGACATCGCCATCCTCACCGGCGCCACCCTGATCAGCGAGGACCGGGCCATGACCCTTGAGAAGGTGGCTCTGGGTGATCTCGGCCGCATGCGCAGGATCACGATCAGCAAGGACACCACCACCATCGTGGGCACCGAGGACCACAGCGCCGCCGTGGCCGACCGCGTGGCCTCGATCCGCCGTGAACTGGAAGCCACCGACTCCGAGTACGACCGCGAAAAGCTGAACGAGCGCCTGGCCAAGCTGGCCGGCGGTGTTGCCGTGATCAAGGTGGGCGCCCCCACCGAAACCGAGCTGCGCAACCGCAAGCTGCGCATCGAAGACGCCCTCAATGCCACCCGTGCGGCAGTGGAGGAGGGAATCGTGGCGGGCGGCGGATTCACGCTGCTGCAGCTGGCCACGGAACTCGACCAGTTGATCGCCGACCTGAGCGGCGATGAGCGCACCGGCGCTGAGATCGTGCAGCGTGCCCTGGCGGCACCAGCCCGTCAGATCGCCAACAACGCCGGTGCCAACGGCTCCGTTGTGGTGGCCGAGGCCCAGCACCTTGGCAAGGGCTACAACGCCATCACCGGCGCTTACGACGACATGGTGGCCGTCGGCATCCTCGATGCCGCCAAGGTGGTGCGCCTCGCCCTGCAGGACGCCGTCTCGATCGCCGCGCTGCTGATCACCACCGAAGTGGTGATCACCGACAAACCGGAACCACCAGCCCCAGCCGGTGCCGGTGGTGGCATGGACGGTATGGGTGGCATGGGCGGTATGGGCGGTATGGGCGGAATGGGTGGTATGGGCGGAATGGGTGGTATGGGCGGAATGGGTATGCCAGGAATGATGTGAGCCCTCCCCGCGGGCCGCTCCTTCAGCGGCCCGCGGCCATACGCTCCACGTAGGCGGCCACTTGCAGATCCACCCCTGTGATGGCGGTGCCCACGACCACAGAGTCCGCTCCCGCCGCCAGAGCCCTGGCCGCCTGATCTGCGGAGGAGATTCCCCCTTCGCAGATCAGGGCGGTTTCAGGCGGCAACTGCTGGCGCAAAAGCGGCAGCAACTCCCAGGCCGGGGGGCGTTGATCAGCTGTGGATTCGGTGTAACCGAACAAGGTGGTTCCCACCCACTGACAGCCGAGAGCCGCCGCGCTAAGTCCGTTCTCGAGGCTGTCGGCATCAGCCATCAGCGGGGCCCCAAGATCGCGCTGGGACCGCTCGATCAGACTGGCCAGATCCTCCCCGCCCGGGCGGAACCTGGCGGTTGCATCGATCGCCACGATGTCGGCCCCTGCCGCCCACACAGCCCGCACCTCCTCCCAGCCCGGAGTGATGTAAACGGAGCTGTCGGGATAGACCCGCTTCCAGAGGCCAACGATCAGGGCCCCGGGGCAGCGCTGCCGCACGGCACCGATGTGCTCAGGGCTCTCGAGGCGAACCCCGACAGCACCATTGGCCAGGCTGGCCTCCGCCATCGCGGCGATCACCGAGGGATCACGCATCGGGGACCCCTGGGGAGCCTGGACCGAAACAATCAGACGGCCCTGCAGCGCTCCTCGAAGAAGGCGCGGATCAACGACCATGGTCAGGGCCTCAGGAGGCCTGACGATGGTCGTCCTGCTCAAGAGTGTCCGGCAGCCAGGAACGCAGCGAGTCGAGGGCGGGATGACTGGGAGCGGGCGCGGGCGATGAAGTCGACGGCCGGTTCGCCCGAGCACCGCGGCCTGCGGCGCTGCCGGATTCGTTACGGCCCCGCCGCTGGGCCTGCCGGGTGGGCTGAGGCGGCTGCTGTAGCGCGAAGGGAGGTGGAGCGATTGGGCCCCGGGACGCTGGCTGCCGGGCAGGGAAGGAATCCACCAGCGGGTCAGGAGGTGTAAAGGCCCCAGGAACAGCCTGGTACTCGCTCAGCCGCGGAGTCTGGGCTGAGGCAGCCGCAGGTTCCTGGGGCATCAAGGACTCCTCCTCCTCCTCGTTGCCAAAGGTGCTGACCACCTCCTCGACGCAGTCCTTGAACAGGCCGCGCAGGCGGGAGAAGGGATTGCGCCGAGGCTCAGCGGGCTTTTCAGGGGCCGCTTCCGCCGGAGCGGGATCAGCCGGAATGGCGATGGCCTCGGTTGGAGCCTCCTCCTGGAGTTGAGTCTGGGATACAGACAGGGATTGAGCCTCCACCGGCGGAAAGGCCTCCAGTTGCAGCTCCGCGGGCGGGGCCATCAGCGGCGGAACGATCGGGGGAGCCAGGGGCTTCTCCGCCAACTCCGACTGCATCGTGAAGATCGCCTGCACGTTGAAACTGGGCAGGGGTTCGAGGCCGGGAATCGGGCCGAAAGCTTCCGCCAGGGGGGGCAACGGCTCAGTGACCGAAGCAACTGCCGGATCAGGAGCAGCCTCGTCAAAGGCGACAGGCTCAAAAGCAGCAGGTTCGACGACTGCCACGTCCTTGGGCTCAGGCTGAACGGTTTCCCCGTCGTCACCGGCTACCGCGGGCTCGGACTCAGGCTCAACCGGCTGGTCAAGGCCGGTCGGCACCAGCCACTCTGCGGGCAGGGGGACGGAATCCTCCAGCACGGGAGGGGTGAGCAACGGCTCCAGCGGCGGGGAGATCGTGGCACCCCCTGCAGGCCTGGAACCATGGAGAGCTTCGGTGGCAACAACGGCCGCCGGGGTTGGACGCACCAGTTGTTCGCGCCACCAGAGCCGTGCAGTCTCATCGAGAGCCTGGCCCTGGATCAGGCACTCCAGCGCTTCAACCCCATGGCGGTGGGCCCAGCGCAGGGAGTGGGCCGCGAGCAGGGCACCATCCCGCTGCTCCAGAGCCTGGAGCAGGTCCTGCGGAGAGAGCCTTGAGCTGCCATGGGACATCGGGTCAGCAGCAAGGAGGGGATGGGTGGTGGACACGGAGAGACTCAACTGAGTTTGCGATCCAACAGAGGCCGGATCAGGAGAAAGAGGCTGATGGCGAGGGCGGCGAGTATTCCCAGGCAGGTCAGGCCGGTGAGATCCCCGTAGGGAGCTTCGAGCACAACGGCCTGAAGGGAGAAGCTGCCGGCGTAGGCAGCGCGAATGGGTTCTATGGCGAAGGTAAGTGGATTCAGGGCCGCAAGCCAGCCCAGCCAGGTGGGCATGAAGGAAATCGGTGCCAGCGCGGTACTGGCGAACAGCAGAGGCAGGTTGGCGACGAAGATCACCGCGATCAACTCGATGTGCCCCGGCAGGGCGAAGGCCAGCCCCAGGCTGAGGGCGGTCACAGCAAAGACCAGCAGCAGCAGGGTCACCAGCACCAGCAGCAAACCGGCGCCTCCCGGCCAGCCATATCCCAGCAGGGCTGCTGTGACCATGATTGCCAGGCTCTGGATCAGGCTGAGGCTGGTGATGTAGAGGACCGAGGCCAGCACGATCGAGCTGCGCGAGCGCAAGGGGGCCACCAGCAGCCGGTTGAGGAAGCCGAATTCCCGGTCGAACATCACCGGCAGGCCGGCGTTAAGGGCCGCACTGAAGGCGGTGAACACGATCACCCCTGCCCCCAGGAAGCGGCCGTAGCTCATGCCATCCGGCAGCAGGCCCTCCGGCGCCTTGGCGAAGAGCGCCCCGAACAGCACCAGCCAGATCAATGGCTGCAGCACGCCAGCCACCAGGGTGGAGGGGCGCCGAGCCAACTGAAGGAACAGCCGGCGGGTGAGGGCCAGCGTCTCCTGGCAGAGGTCCGCGAAGGCGGAACGCTGAGCCGGGACCTGATCGGGCGGTGCGGCGTTGAGCGTCAGGGGCGAGGCGCTGGTCATGGCCGGGGGACGGGAGAAGCGGGAGGGCAGGAGATCGGGCGGGACATCACGACAGGGAACTCAGCGCATGGCCTGTTTGCGCTCGGCCTTGGGATCACGGCTGCCGACCACCTCCAGTTCGGCATCCATCAACGTGCGGCCGGTGGCCTGGAGGTAGACGTCGTCGAGACTGGGACGGCTCTGGGACATGGAGAACACGGGCAGCTGAGCCTCACTCAGCTGACGGCGCAGCTGATCGATCACGGCCTCCCCATCCACCACCAGGTTGAGGGAATGGCCCTGAGCGCGGTTCACCACCACCTGGCGCACGCCCGGGCAGCCCTGGAGCACCTGCTGAACCCGGGCTGACTCCGACTCATCACTGAATTCACGCACCCGCAGGGTGACGCGATCACCTCCAAGAGCGCGCTTGAGCTCGCTGGGGCTGCCCTCGGCGATCACCCGGCCCCCGTCGAGGATCGCCAGCCGGTCGGCGAGGGCATCGATCTCCTCCAGGTAATGGCTGCTGAGCAGCACCGTGGTGCCGGCGTCTCGCAGCTGCCTCAGCACCTGCCAGATCACGGCTCGGCTTTCGATGTCGAGCCCCACGGTGGGTTCATCCAGCACCAGCACCGAGGGCTGGTGTAGCAGGCCGCTGGCCAGATCCAGGCGGCGACGCATGCCTCCGGAATAGGTGCCGCAGCGACGGTCGATCCACCCCCCCATGCCCAGCAGCTGGATCAGTTCGTCGATCCGCTGACGCAGGTGAGGCGTAGCCAGGTGATACAGGGCGCCCTGGAGGCGCAGCATCTCCCGTCCAGTGAGGATCTTGTCGATGGCCACCTCCTGGGCCACGTAGCCCAGTCGCTCCCGCACCTGGCGGGGCTGCTGCAGAGCATCGAGCCCAGCCACGCGAACACCACCGGTATCCGGGGCCAGCAGGGTGCAGAGGATGCGCAGGGCCGTGGTCTTGCCAGCCCCGTTGGGTCCGAGCAGGCCATAGAGACTGCCGGCCGGAACACGCAGGTTGAGGCCATCGAGGGCCGTGACCGGCCCGTACGTCTGGCTGATCTGATCCAGCTGGATCATGGCTTCTGGCTGCGCTGCTGACACTCCTGCCCGGCCAATGGACGCTTGCAATCTAGAAAGCGGGGGAGGGGAGATTGAGCTCAGCCAGCAATTCGCCGGTCTGGAGGCTGAAGATCTCAGCACCGGGAAGCCTGGCCAGCAGCAGCAGCAGGCAGATGCCGAAGAGATAGAGGATCGACCAGCGGAACAATCCCCGGGCCGGGGCCACCTCATCGGGATTGAGGCCCAGCGTGTGGGCCATCTGCAGCAGCCTGGCATTGAAGGGAATGACCAGCAGGCCGTAGAGCCAGCCACCAGTGGGGAGGGCCAGCACCCCCAGCAGGCTGACCAGCACGGTGGCCCGGGCGTAATGGCCGATGGCCTCGGCGGTCACCTCGGTTCCTTTCACCACCGGCAGCATCGGAATACCGACCGAGCGGTAGTCCTCCTTGAGCAGCAGGGCCAGCGCCCAGAAGTGGGCGGGTGTCCAGAGCATCACCAGCCCGAACAGCCACCAGCCGCCCAGGCCCACATGGCCGGTGGCCGCGGCGGCGCCCACCAGGGGGGGGATTGCTCCAGCCACGCCGCCGATGACGATGTTCTGGGTGGTGCGGGGCTTGAGCAGGGCGGTGTAGAGCAACACGTAGCTGCAGAGGCCCAGGAGGGACAGCGCGGCAGCGAGGCAATTGACGCCGCTCACCAGCAGTAGGGCAGCCGCACAGGTGAGGGAGACCGCCACGGCGAAGGCGGTGCCGGCCGAAAGCCGACCTGAGGGGAGGGCGCGGCCGCTGGTGCGCACCATGCGCCCATCGAGCTCCTGCTCCCAGAGGCAATTGAGCACTCCGGCGGCCGCGGAGGCCAGGGCGCCGCCGCCGAGGGTGCAGGCCAGGCGAGGTGCCGTCATCGGCCAGCCCTCAGAAAGGGCCATCCCCCCAAGGGTTGTGGCCAGGAGCAGGGGAATCAGCCTTGGTTTGGCGATTTCGAGCCAGGGGGGCAGCCGCACCTTGGAGCGGGAAGGAACCACCTGGTCGCGGCTGCTGAGCTGGGGGCTGAGGCTGGTGGCGCTAACCATGGCAGGACTCGAGGCGGGGGGTCTGGAGCTGAACGGGGGAGATCGCTGCGGAAAGGGAGATCGGCCGGTGGCGCATGGCCAGGGCACTGAGTACGGCCACCAGAAGGGCCGCCGTGAGCTGGTGGGCCACGGGGACCAACGGCACCGCGAGGGAGAGGCGAAGGGGGAGCACCCCGAGGGCGATCTGCAGGCACACCAAAAGCAGCGCCGCC
>NZ_JAGQBY010000134.1:0-8563 GCF_024345875.1 Synechococcus sp. EJ6-Ellesmere | reverse complement strand
CGGTTGGGTTTGCTCTGTAGACGAAGGCCCGCGCAGCGGTAGAGCTCCTCCTGAATAACGGCGCCGGCCTGAGCAGGTGCTGCAGGAGGTTGAGGCCTGGGGCCAGCGCTCGATTTCACCGGCTTTATGGTCACGCTGGCGAGATGCAGATCAGACACCACGTTGGTGTCGAGCAAAAAAAACATGCCCTACAGCTCCACCACAGGTCGGCGGCGGGCACCACCACGGGATGGCACAAGCTCCTCCGTGCGGGCATGCGGGGCCAGCAACGGTTGCTTGAGGCTGGGCCTGGCGGCAGCCTGGAGCCGGTTCCATTGCTCGATGGGCACCAGCACCGCGGCTTCGGTGCCGCGCCGTGACACCACCTGGGGGACTTCCCGCTGGCAGGCGTCGAGCAATTCACTGAAGCGCGCTTTGGCGTGCTGCACAGGCCAAAGCGCCATTTGGATTTACCACCTAACTGTTATCAGCCGCTGATAGATCTCGGTTTTGCCCGGGCAGGGATGCTTTCGGGCCAGCATCCGCGCACAGTGCTAGATCCTCATAGTGCGCGATAAGGCTAGGCCCTTCTGGGAATTCGGTGAGAAAAGCGCAAACAGCTTGCTCATCAGCACCATAGCAACGCGTTTCTTCAAGTTCACTGTAGCCTCTCCCGTACTTTGATCGACTCATTAAGGGCGTCATCTTCTTGGCAGCCTGATGCAAGTCGGCGATTTCAGATGCTGATAGTTCCTCTGTAATCATCTTCAGCCTCAGCAGGGCGCGCGCCACCGCTATTGGCTCCTCGCAGGCTTGCCTGGATTGAATTACTTGCGTATTGGGATTCTGTCTGCACAGCTGAACGGCGACCAGCCAGTCTCTGTAAAACTCAATCAGGTTGGCTGTGATCACGAAGTCTATTTGTTTGGATGAAGTTATCAAGTGTTCAAATGCGATACTTGGACTCGGCAGGATCATCAGGGTGCGGAATTCGAGCTTGCTTAGTAATGTTGCGAGTTTTGGGTTGTGGTGATGGTGCCCCGCTAGCCTGTGTTCGATGAACTGCGTGAACTCTGCGTCAAAAAAGAGCTCTTCCGGGTCGCGGTGTTCGATTTCTGATAGCTGCTTAATTTCTCTGCGACTTTCTCGATAAAGCAGCAGTGCGGCAAGGCAGACCGTGTCTGTGTAGACCCGTCCGGGTGGTCCATTCACGTGGAGGATTCGCCCAAAGGGGTGGAGGATCTGCATGGCGTTGAAGGCTGCCCGAGTCGATGGAGCGATAGACGCGCCCAAGGAAAATAGCACATTTGTACTATTAATCGCAATGTCTTTGTCGCTGGCGTAAGGCTGTGTAGCGGGCCTTCTGCTGTTGCCTTTTCCTTCAGGCCAGTTCAGCGCGGCTCAACAGTTTTTGTCCATCGGTGCGCCGTGCCCCCGCCGTCAGTAAAGACATCCGCGCGGGACGACGTTCGCCCGGGAGTTGTTGCGGCCGCAGATGGCTCAGACCCTTGACACCTCAGTGTGACTGAGTAACACTGAGGTTTGCTTGTGGGTGGTGATTCAGTGGTCGTCAAGAGTTCAGTGTCTCTCCGCGAAGATCAGCATGCCTTTGCCAAAGCGTTGGTGGTCGCTGGTCGCTTCCCATCCGTGAGTGCAGTGCTGCAACAAGGCCTTGACCTGCTGAAGCAGCAGGAGGCTGATGCCCAAGCCGATCGAGCCGCCTTGCAGGTCTTGCTGCAGCAGCGTGCCAATGGGGCATTTGTCTCTGCCGATCAACTGCGGGCCATGTTGGCGGCGCAGCCCCGATGAGCGAGGCTCAGTGGACGGTGGTCTTCGCCGCAGAGGCGATCAACGATCTGCTGTTGATCACTGAGTTCCTCACTCAGTCGTACTGCGGTTTTGGGGAGCCACTGGCTGAGGCCAATCGGCACGCACAGGTGCGCATCGAGGCGATCATCACTGCCGCCGAACAGTTGGCTACCGCTCCCTTCCGCGGAGAATCCCACGATGATCTGCTGCCTGGCCTTCGCCATCTAGCTCTGGATCGTGCTGTCTATTGGTTTCTTCCACGCGATCAACAGCGGCAAATCCAGGTATTGGCCGTGTTCTTTGGTGGCCAAGATCACCAGCGCCGGATGTTGGTCCGCCTGCTGCAAAACCCGCCTGCTGCAAATCAGTGACGAGGTCTGAGCTTGTCTTGTTAGCAGCGGGAGTCAGCAATTCACCAACGGCTGGATGCACTCCAGTTCGTCGGCCAGTTCCGCGCTGGCCACCTCCGTGTCGTGAGCGGCCTGGGCACGCAACCAGTAGCCAGGACTGAGCCCCAACGCACGGCAAAGGCGCAGATCGGTATCAGCGCTGATCGCCCGCTGGCCGGCGACGATTTCACTGATGCGGGAGGCCGGCACGCCAATGGCTTTGGCGAGGCGGTATTGGCTGATGCCGAGAGGGCCGAGGAACTCCTGATCGAGCAGTTCACCGGGAGTGATGGGAGAGAGGCGGTTCATGGTCATGTCTCAGTGGTAGTCAACGATCTCAACGTCTTCCGGGCCGCTGTTGCCCCAGCGGAAGCACAGGCGGAACTGATCGTTGATGCGGATGCTGTGCTGACCAGCACGATCGCCACGCAGCAATTCGAGGCGGTTGCCCGGCGGAACGCGGAGATCCTCCAGGCACTGAGCGATCTCCAGTTGCCGCAGCTTCCGGCGCGCCACGCGCTCGAAGGCCTGGAAGCGAGGAACCGCCCAACCCTTGGCCAGCGTTGCAGTATCGGCGCATCGGAACGACCGGATCATGACTCCACCATAGTTCCGTCTCGCGGAATGGTCAGCTCGCCACGGCTCATGAATCTGTACAGCCTGTACAGATCTATCGAGTAGTTCGCTTGACCGTCCAGGCAGGATCCCACCCCCCTCCACCGAAG
Source organism: Synechococcus sp. EJ6-Ellesmere (assembly GCF_024345875.1). Taxonomy (NCBI): domain Bacteria; kingdom Bacillati; phylum Cyanobacteriota; class Cyanophyceae; order Synechococcales; family Synechococcaceae; genus Synechococcus; species Synechococcus sp. EJ6-Ellesmere. The sequence continues at coordinate 5,661 of NZ_JAGQBY010000134.1, read as the reverse complement.
ATGGCTGATCTCGCTGGCGGCTCCACCTCGTGATCCAGCAGCTCGATCGCTACCGCACCCCGCCCAGCTGGTCTCCGGGTGCACCTCTCCTGGTTCGCAGCCTCTGGTTCGGCCTCGGCTCCCCCCTGCTCAGCGCCCGCTGGCTGCCCGGCTCCGCCTGGCGTGTGGCGCTGCTGCGAGGCTTCGGGGCCCGCATCGGCTCCGGTTGCCGCCTCAAGCCCGGCCTGCGCGTCAAATTCCCCTGGCGCCTGCAGGTGGGCCAATCCTGCTGGCTCGCAGAAGACGCCTGGCTCGACAACCTCGCCCCCATCACCCTCGGCGATCGGGTGTGCCTCTCCCAGGGCACCTACCTCTGCACCGGCAACCACAACTTCCGCTCCCCCGGCTTTGACCTGCGCCTCGGCCCCATCACCATCGGCTCCGATGCCTGGATCGCCGCCCGCGCCGTGCTCGCCCCCGGCACCGTGATCGGCGCCGGCGCCGTGGTGGCCCTCGGCGCTGTGGTGAGCGGGCAGGTGCCCGCAGGCGCCATCGTGCGCGGCAACCCCGCGGTGGTGGTGGGGGAGCGGTAGCAGGGGCCCACCACCACCGCTCCTACGCGCGCACCGGTGTCGATGGTGTTAAGCACGTCGTTGAACGAAAACGAGCTGATCCCGGGTAGGGCTGCAGCCCGTGAGGCAGGCGCCGCGATGGAGAGCCCGGCAGGCAGCATTGGCACCGGCAGCTCGCCTGGCCCAGTCCGCTGGCGGCTCAGAGCGGAGCCGATCCGTGATTCCACGGATGCCCTGGTGGTTCAGCTGTACTATTCTGTTTTCAGTGTTTGGGCTGGCTACGGTGCGTGTTCGCCTTGACCGGCAAGGCTGTTTCGACAGGCAAGGCTGGATCACGGTCTTCGCAGCCCTTCTCCTTGGCCTGATCACCCTTCTTACGAGCTGCAGCCATGTCCACCTCCTGGGAGCCGCTTCCTTCGATCTACCGCAGCAAGCAGGAATTCCTTGCATCGCTGCCGCCGTGGCGACGGCTCTTGCAGAAGCTCAACTGGCATCCAACGATCGATACAAGTGTGCGGCAATACGAGCTCGAGCAGAGGATGCTTCAAGACGAGAAAGAAGACGCGCTGAGGAGGCAAGAAGACGCGCTGATCGAGAGCGATATCGAGCAGCTGAAGAAAGAGAACGCGCGGCTCGAGCAAGCCAACTCCAGGCTCGCGCGCTTCGAGCGGGAGCACTTGTCTGGCTCGATCCCACCCCCCTCCACCGGCGATTCCTTCAGCTGATCGCCACCGAGCTCGCCGATCTGGCCGGCGGTTCCCCCGCATGAGCCACCAGCTCGTTGCTGGCGCCAGCCGTACAGTGTCCGTACGTTTCAGGGGTAGCCGCCTTGACCGGTACCAAGCACCAAGGCCTCCGTCTGGCCAAAACCAGTCGGATCGAGTTGCGGGCCACAGAACACGACCGCGACCTGCTGGATCGGGCTGCTGCGGCCCTCGGTACCGACCGCAGTTCCTTTCTGCTCGCCCAGGGGCGCCTCGCGGCCCAGCGGGTGCTGGCCGACAGGGAGCAGTTCGTGCTCGATGACGACGGCCAGCGGGAATGGGAGCTGATCAACAGCCGCCCAGCCCGCAGCCTGCCGGGTCTGGCACGGCTGCTGGAGCGGCCCTCGCCATTCGGTTGAACGGCATGGGCCGCTACCAACCGCCAGAGCTGTTGGCGGCTCGTCACCAGCTCACAGGCTTCCGCTGCCGCTCCCAGGAGCAGACCGCCTGGCTGGTGGATGTGTCCCGGCAGGCCCATGGAGCTGGCACCACCCGCGTTTTTGTCGTCACTGAGCCTGGTCAACCTCAGGTTGGTGCCTTTTACGCCTGGTGCATGGCGAGCGTGGCGATTGCTGAACTGCCGGAGCGTCTGCGCCGTGGCGCCGGCCGCTACCCCCAGCCCATCGCGCTGCTGGCTCGCCTGGGGGTCGACGAACGCCATCAAGGCCAGGGCCTCGGTGCGGCTCTGCTGCTGGATGTGATCACCCGAGTGGCCAGCCTCAGCGATGCCATCGGCTGCCGTGGCTTACTGGTCCACGCCGAATCCGAGCAGGCCCGTGGCTTCTACGAGCACCTGATCCCGGAGTTCGAGCGTTCACCCACCGATCCCTTGCATCTGCTGCTGCTGCTCAAAGACATCCGCCGCACGCTGCGGCGCTGAAGCCGCTGGCGGCGACAGCGTTGAGGCTGCACCACTGGGCAGGTGCCATGGGCCCTCGCCCAGACATAGAGCGGCTGAAGAAAGAGAACGCGCGGCTCGCGCAGATCAACTCCAGGCTCGCGCGCTTCGAGCGGGAGCACTTGTCTGGCTCGATCCCACCCCCCTCCACAGACGATTTCTCCAGCTGATCGCCACAGAGCTCGCTGATCTCGCCGGCGGTTCCCCCTTGTGATCCAGCAGCTCGATCGCTACGGCACCCCGTCCGATGCTGGCTGGCAGAAGACCCCTGGATCGCCGCCCGCGCCGTGCTCGGCCCCGGCGCCGTGCGCGCTGGCGCCATCGTGCGCGGAAACCCGGCGGTGGTGGCGGGGCAGCGCTGAGTGTTCAGCGTCGTCCCGCGATCCGTTGCGTCGAGATCCACCCCCCGTCCTCAGCTGCGATGCTCTGGTGGCTTTGCGGCTGTGAGCACACCCTCGAACACCTGTTTGGTCTGAGTGAGCCAGCCCAGCTCCGCCCCGCGACTGTTGATCGTGGTGCCCACCCTCAACTCCCACGCCTTGCTGGCAAGGCTGCTGGACTCCCTCCAGGCACAGACCTGGCCCCACTGGCGGCTGCTGTTTGTCGATGGGCCCTCTGGCTCAAAGCACCGCCAGTGGCTGGAGCGTTGCTGCAACGCCGAGTCCCGCTGCCGCTGGCTGCGGCAGGACCCCGCCGAACCGGGGATCTTCGGCGCCATGAACCAGGGCTTTGCCGCCGCCGGACCCCATGAGTGGCTGCTGTTCTGGGGCAGCGACGACTGGGCCGCAGCCGAGGACGTGTTCGAGCGGGCCATGGCGGCCCTTGCTGCGGTGCCGGATCTGCTGGTGTGCCGAGGCCGCTACGTGAGTTCAGCTCCGGGAGATGCCACCCCGGGAAGGTCCACGGCCTTTCGCTGGCGCGGCTCCTACCGGCGATCGCTGTTCCTGGGGTCCACGCCACCCCACCAGGCCACGTTGATTGGGCCCGGCGCCCGCCAGCGGCTGGCCCGCTATGCCCCGGGCTTTCGCCTCTCCGCTGACCTCGATTACTTCCTGCAGCTCTCCCGCTGGCCCGAGCTGCGGGTGCAGGTGCTCGACCTGGAACTGGTCCACATGGCGCCAGGTGGCGTCAGCGGCGTGCAGCATCGCCGCCGCCTGCAGGAAGTGCGCCATGCCTATCGGCGGGCCTTCGGCTGGCGCTGGCCTGTCCCGTTCCTGATGCGCTATCTGCAGAGGATCATCAGTGCGCTGCCGTGAGCCCGCTGCTCTGGTCGCCATCGCGGCGGCCGGCGTCTGGCTGAGCTGGCCCTGGCTGGCGCCACGGCTGTGGCCTGCCGCTGGCGGTGAGGCGATCGTGGTGTTCGCCGAAGATCCGCGCCGCACCGTGGCCGCCCTCGATCTCTGGCAGCAGGATCCCTCCCGGCAGCTCGTGATCCAGGGCTTTCCCTCCCTACAGGGCATCGCCCGCCGGCAACTGGCTGCCCGCCAACCGGGGCCGGCGGCGATGGCACGGGTCACCACGCTCACCTGCGGCGTCGATACGGTTGGGCAGCTCACCTGTCTGGCGGACTGGATCCGCCGCCGCCGCCAGACCCTGGCCCTTGGGCAGGTGACGCTGGTGAGCGATCGGGCTCACCTGCCCAGGGTCCTGGCCATCGCTGAGATCGTGCTGGGCGGCGCGGGGATCCGGGTTCAGGGTCTGGGGGTGCCGATCGACGAACCCGCCGAGCATCCTCTGCGCCGGCTGCGGGATCAGTGGCGCGCGCAGGTCTGGCGAGCGACGGGCTGGGATGGTCGCCCAGCGTTCCTGCAGCGCCAGCCCTTGCTGCTTCACCAAGGGCAGTGAACGATCTGGTCCACGGGTGGACTAACTTGACTCCAGTGGCGCCCATGAAATGCGCGTTGTGAATGTCCATGAGGCCAAAACCCACTTCTCACGGCTGATCGATGCGGCTCATGCCGGCGAGACGATCCTGGTGGCCAAGGAGGAGCTGCAGGCCATCGAGACCTCCTCGCTGTGATCCAGATCAGCGGGTGTATGTGAGCTCGGCGTCGGCCTGGGAGATCGCCACCAAGCATCGCCTGGGTCGGTTGCCATCCGCCGAAGTCCTGATGCAGGAGGGATGGAACCTGCTGCAGGCTCAGGGATTCGTTTCCCTTCCAGTGAGCTGGCGTCATGGCCTGCGGGCCGGCAGCTATGCCCTGGCTCACCGTGATCCTTTCGATCGGTTGCTTGCCGCTCAGGCGGAACTCGACGACCTCACCCTGGTCACCGACGATCCCGCCCTGGCGGCTTTTCCCTGCCGCAGTCTGTGGTGAGCGGGCCGCCCACCCTGGTGCTCTTCGGGGCTGGCAGCCTCTGCGGTGAGGCGCTGATCGAGCAGCTTTCGCTTGGCACGCCCTGGTTGGGCCTGGGGCGCCGCCAACCCCCAGGCACAGCGGGCCATCAGTGGCGTCTGTGTGATCTGAGCGACCTCAGCCCAGAGGGCCTGGCGGCCGCAGCCTCTGCTCTGCCGCCGGGTCCCCAGATCTGGATCGCCTTCGCCCACATCTGGCTGATGGCACCCTTTCTCGAGGCCCTGCTGGCCAGGCAGCCGCAGGCTCTGGCTGGTCTGCGCGGGGTGGTGGCCTGTTCCTCTTCGAGCGTGATCACCAAGCGGTTCGCAGCCAACCGCTTCGATCGTGAGCTGGTGCAGCGTCTCAACAAGGCCCAGCAGCAGCTTCTGGACACCTGCCTGCGCCTGAGCGTGCCGGCCCGCATCCTTGCGCCCACCCTGATTCACGGCCGCACCGAGCACCACGCCGACCGCAATGTGGAAGCTCTCCGCCGCCTGCTGCGGCGACTGCCGCTGCTTCCCCTTCCCGCCCAAACGGGTCTGCGCCAGCCGATCGCTGCGGCGGATCTGGCGGCCGTGGCGCTGGAGCAGGGACGGGCGATGCTCACAGGTGCAGCGGACTCGGTAGTGCTGCCTCTGGGGGGGGATGAAACGCTGAGTTATCGCGACCTGTTGGAGCGCATTCAGGCGGGTGATCCTCGTGCGGCTTACTGCCGGCTGCTGGCTCTGCCCACGCCGCTGTTTCAATGGCTGGCCTCACCCCTGCTGCTGGTGTCGCCGAAAACCTTCGAGGCGGTGTTGCGCTTGAGCGCGGACCTGGCGGGTTTCACCTGCGTCGCCGATCTGCTGGGGCGTCCGCCTCAGCCATTGCGTGTGCAGCCCCCTCGATGAGCGAGCCGCTCACCACTCCCTGGATCAGCGTGCCGCTGGCGGCGTTCGCCAGCTGGCTGCTCCTACTCGTTCTGATTCCGCTGCTGCGCCGCGGCCTGCTGGATCAGCCGAATGCCCGCAGTTCTCACAGTGTGCCCACGCCTCGTGGCGGTGGAGTGGCCTTTGGGCCGGCGAGCGCTCTTTGGGGCTGGCCGTTGATTCCCCTGCTTTGCGCACCCTTGG
>NZ_JAGQBY010000133.1:0-8582 GCF_024345875.1 Synechococcus sp. EJ6-Ellesmere | reverse complement strand
GTGCTGATCAGATCTATCGCACACGATCCAATCGCGCCTTTTGCATGAGGCATGGAATTCGCTTGAGCGGGCCGCGTCTTGGCAGGCCAAAAAATGATCCTGATCTCGTCGCTGCAGAGAAGAAGATCGCTCTAGATGATCAGAGGCAACGCAACGGTGTAGAGGGGAAGTTCGGCCAAGGGAAACGCCGTTTCGGGCTTGGGCTCGTTCGTGAGAAGCTGGCCGAGACCTCAGGTTGCACCATCGCCATGAATCTGTTGGTCATGAACCTCGAGAAGCTCCTGGAGCTTCTTTTTGTATTGATTGCCATATTCCAAGGCTTGCTAATGGTATGTATCGCCTCTGAGAGGCGCCCCACGCTGCTCATTTCATCGGGACTGAGTTTGGCTACATGCTGAGATGATCACGGAACAGGCATCTCTGGATCAGAGGCTGGCCCGAGCAATAGCTTTTTCAGGAGGCCCCAATTAGCTTCCACTGCGGATAGTTCCTCTTATCGGTACACCGAGCGCCCATCCCCCGGCAGCAGCACCAGGGAAGCAGGATCCAGCTGGCGGCCAAGGGTCACTTCCGCCTCATTCTCCGTGGGCTCGAGCTCAGAGCCAGGGGCCGGTGGGCGGGAGCCGGGACTGCCCCCATCCCAGCGCTCCAGGGACAGCACCAGGCCATCGGGACCCTCGTAATCGCCGAAGCGGCAGCCGCTCAGACGCCGGTTCATGGTGCGGGAGGCGGAGCTCACCGCCGCGCGGCCCTGTTCCTTGAGCCGGTAGGTGACCCCCTCCCAGGTGATCGTCCCCGGGAAGGGCAGGGGCTGACGATCCAGCTGGCGGGCCAGCTCAGCCGGGCCCCGCTCCAGCCAGCTCACCTCCAGCCAGTCGTCTTCACAGACACAGAGCCAGCGGCCCTCGCTGCCATCGCGGAGCAGATACTCGAGCCACTGAAAACCCTCCTCGTCGTAGAGCAGGCGGTCTTCCACCACCCAGTCGCGGCCGTCGGCCTGGACGATGTCGCCGGTGCGCAGGTCGAAGAGCGTGCGCTCCTGGGGTAGTGCCGCTGGGCGTCGACGTCGCTTCTGCAGCTGGCGCAGGGCCCACGCCGCCACCAGCAGCAGCACCAGCAGAACCCAGACGCCCATGGGCACGGCCTCGGCCCGGAGCCCGACGTCCGGAGGCGATCAGCCTATCGAGCAGCGCCGGGCGGGGATCAGTCCTGCCGCCAGAGGGACTGGCGCTGGTATCCATCCAGAACCGGCCGCGTCAGACGGTTCGGCAGCACCACCGCATCGCCTGGCGGACGAAGATCCCGGGGCAGCGCGAACAGCGTCTCCAGCTGGGCGCGATCGAACCAGCGCCCCTCAAACGGCGGGGTTGCCACCTGCAAGGGCCGGCCGGGGCGATGGGCCAGCACGAACCCCCAGGGCCCGAAGCTGGGCACATCGACGCTGTAGGGCCTTGTGACCAGATCCAGCTCGGCCAAGGTGGCCTGGATCGAGGCCATCACCTTCGGAGTGAAGAACGGAGTGGAGGCCTGGGTCACCAGCAAGCCAGCGGGCGCCAGCCGCCCCAGCAGGCGCCCATAGAACGTGACGCTGTAGAGCCGCGCCAGGGCCGGGCTGTCGGGGTCGGGGAAGTCGGCGATCACCACGTCGTAGGGGCCGGGCAGGCGACGCACCAGTTCGAAGGCATCACCGATGTGCGTCTGCACTCGCGGGTCGTCAAGGCTGGCCTGGTTCAGACGGCGCAGGAAGGGATGGGCCCGGGCCAGCTGGAGCATCTGCGGATCCAGCTCCACCAGATCAAGCCGGCGCACGCCTGGCCAACGCAGGATCTCCCGTGCCGCCAGGCCATCGCCCGCCCCCAGCAGCAGCACCCGCTCTGGCCGCCCGTGCAGGGCCAGGGCCGGATGCACCAGCGCCTCGTGGTAGCGGTATTCATCGAGACTGGAGAACTGCAGATTCCCATCGAGGAACAGGCGCAGATCACCGCGGCGGCTGGTGAGCACGATGCGCTGATGCCGCGACTGAACCCGCCCTACCACCGGATCGTCGTAGAGGCCATCCTCGATCCGGTTGCCGAGGGGCACCAACGCCCAGGCAGCCAGCGCAGCCAGGGGAAGGGCACCGCTCACCGGCCAGCGCCAGCGGCGGCAGCCGGGGAACACCCAGCACAGCACCGCGCTGCTGATCAGGGGCATCATCGCCAGCAGGCCAGCGGTGGGCAGCAGGCCGAACCTGGGCAGCAGCAGCAGCGGGAAGAGCAGGGACCCCAGCAAGGCCCCGAGGTAATCCAGGGCCAGCACCCGGGCCAGGGCTTTGCGCAGGTGCTGCTGGCTCTCCAGCAGCCGGGTGAGCAGGGGCACCTCCATGCCCCCCAGCACCCCCACAAGCACGGTCACCACCACCAGGGCCAGCCAGAGCGGGCCATCGACGCTGAACAGAGCGAACAGCGCCAGTGGTCCCAGCAGGCAGAGCGGAGAGAGGCAGAGCTCCACCAGCAGGAAGGCACTCAGGAGCCGCTGCTGGGACCGCTCGCCGCCGCCCACGAACTGGCTCAGCCAGGCCCCCAGCCCCATGGCCGCCAGGAAGGTGCCGATCACCATCCCCGTGGCCAGGGCCACGTCGCCGAGCAGATAGCTGGCCTGGGTGACAAGCATCAGCTCCAGCACCAGCCCCACGCTGGAAGAGAGCGCGGCGGTGGCCAGCAGCACCCGCACCTGCAGCGGCGAGAAAGGCGGCATGCCTACTTGGCCGTCCCGGGGCCCCGCCCCTGGAATCCAGGCCAGTTGGAGCGACCGCTGCGGGGCACCCACTGGCCGCCCCGGTAACTGCCGCGGTAGCTCACCCCACTGGATCCTGACGGCACCCCCTCCTGCCCCAGCTGGAACAGAAAGGGCCGGCTGACCGCAGTGACCGTGCCCACCGTCACCGCCGAGAGGGTGAGCACCAGGATCAATGTGCGCTCGGGAGCCATCTCAGGCCTCCAGCGTCAGCACCGCCACCGGGTGGGCGCTGAGCACGCCGTCCTCCAGCACCAGCCTCATCCACTCGATCTCCCAGGGCTCACCGCCATCGGCGATGGTTTCGGGCAGCCTCAGCCGCAACCCGAGGCTGGCGGGCTCGTCTACCTTGAGATGGAGCACCTCCTCCACCGTCAGCCAGTGGTCACCGTCGCTGGAATGGGCCTCCACCGGCAAGACCCGCTTGAAGCCCAGGCGCGAGCGGCCGAGGGCATCGCTCACCTCCAGCTGCAGCTCCGCCTGCAGCCGGGGGGCGAGGGGGCCCGCGTCGCTGGAGAGACGCTGATAGCGGGCCCGCAACTCCACTCGCACCAGGCCCGCTCCCCCCAGGCGGCAGCGCAGACGCAAGTGGTTGTCTTCCAGCCGCAGCACCTTGCGCAGGCGCCAGTTGCGGTAGATGGACCTCATGGCGATCCCCGCCATCAGCAGCGTCACCAGGGCGGTGAACCACAGCAGCGGCGCATCGACGCTGTGGTTGCGCACCTCCAGCCGCACCAGCAGGGGGCTCTCCAGAGGCCGGCCAGCCGTATCGAGCAGATCCTCGAGCGTGAGCCGCAGCCGGTACATCCCCGCTTGCGGCGGCCGCAGCGACAGCCGCACCCCGTCATCGCTCTCCTCCCAGCGGCCACTCTCGCCCCCCTCCGACCAGGTGCCGGTTTCGCGCCAGCCGTCCTTCGCCAGCTCCAGCACGGTGGCGCCGCCGGCATCGAGCAGCTCCACTCCCAGGCCCATCGAGCTGTTCACGGGCAGCTAGGCCCGCAGCTTGATCAGCGGACTGCCGAACCCGCCTGATTCCAGGCGCAGGGGGTCACTGGTGCTCGACTCCTCCGGTGCCACCGCGATCTGCTGGCGCTGGGGCCGCTCCAGCAACGAGAGCAGCAGGACCAGCAGAGGAATGAGGGGCACCAGCCCCAGCAGCAGCGGCCAGCGCCGCACATCCGCCGGGCCGGGCCTTACAGCAGACCGGTCCTTAGGCTGAAGGGCGCTTCGGGATGCCGCCATGGTCAAACCCCTGCTCCAGCTCCTGCTGACGGTCGGGTGGACCGTCGTCGGGGTCATCCTCATCTATGCGGGCCTGTTGCTGTTCGACAAGCTCTCCCCGATCGACTACCGCGCCGAGATCCGCAAGGGCAACGTGGCGGCCGGCGTGGTGCTGGGGGCTGTGATCCTGGCCATCGTGGCGGTGGTGGTGGGCATCCTCACCACCTGATCCGGACCCCCGCGCCTTGGCCTCCCAGCCCGTTGCACTCGAGCCGATCGAGGCCTGGTTCCGCCACAAGGGCCGGCGACCCCTTCCCTTTCAGCGTTAGTGCTGGAAGGCCTATCTGCACGGGCAGAACGGTCTGATCCAGGTCCCCACCGGCGCCGGCAAAACCTATGCGGCGGTGATGGGACCCATCGCCGCCATGCTGGCGAATCCAGGACAGGGCCTGCGCCTGCTCTATCTCACGCCCCTGCGTGCCCTCAGCCGCGATCTGGCCCTGGCGATCCGCGAGCCAATCGAGGCCATGGGCTGGCCGCTGACGCTGGGCATTCGCAACGGCGACACCGCCAGCAGCGAACGCAGCCGTCAGCTCGCTCAGCCACCCCAGATCCTGATCACCACGCCGGAATCGCTCTCGGTGCTGCTGGCGAACCGGGCGGCTCCGCAGCTGTTCGCGGGCCTCGAAGCAGTGGTGCTGGATGAATGGCACGAGCTGATGGGCAGCAAGCGCGGCACCCAGACGGAGCTGGTCCTGAGCTGGCTGCGGGGGCAGCGCCCGGGGCTGCGCACCTGGGCGATCAGCGCCACCATCGGCAACCTGGAGGAGGCCGCCCGTGCAGCGGTGGGGGTTGGGGCGACAGAGGACCCCCTGCTGGTGCGGGCGCGGGTGCGACGGGGCACGGAGATCCGCAGCCTGCTGCCGGAGTCGATCGACGGCTTCCCCTGGGGGGGCCACCTGGGCCTGCGCATGTACGAGCAGCTGGTGGCGGCCCTGGATCCGGCCATTTCCACCCTGCTGTTCACCAACACGCGCAACCAGGCGGAGCGCTGGCACCAGTGCCTGCGTTACGCCTGTCCCGAGATGGAGGACGGTCTGGCCCTGCATCACGGCTCGATCGACCGGGCCGAGCGCGAGGCGATCGAAGCCGGGGTGAAGGCGGGGGACGTGCGCTGGGTGGTCTGCACCAGTTCCCTTGATCTGGGGGTCGACTTTCAGCCGGTGGAGAGGGTGGTGCAGATCGGCAGTGCCAAGAACCTGGCCCGGTTGCTGCAACGGGCCGGCCGCTCGGCCCACAACCCCGGTGGCACCTCCCAGGTGTTGTTCATGCCCACCAACGCCCTGGAGCTGCTGGAGGTGTCGGCGATGCGGCGGGGACTGGGGGAGGGGCTGGTGGAAACCCGCCGGCCGCCGGTGGCGCCGCTGGATGTGCTGCTGCAGCACCTCACCAGCCTAGCCTGCGGGCCGGGCTTCGATCCGGAGCGGGAGCTGGAGCGGGTGCGCAGCAGCTGGAGCTACCGCAACCTCGATGACTCCAGCTGGCAGTGGTGCCTGCGCTTTCTGGAGCACGGCGGCGACTGCCTCGGCGCCTATCCCCGCTTCCGCAAGCTGGAGCGGGAGGAGCCCTGCCTGTACCGGGTCAAGGATCCCGCCATCGCCCGCCTGCACCGACTGGGAATCGGCACGATCACCTCCAGCAGTTCGATCAGCGTCAAGGTGGTGCGCGGAGCCACCCTCGGCCATGTGGAGGAAGGGTTCGTCTCGCGCCTGAAGCCGGGTGATGTGTTCTTTTTCGCCGGGCGGCAGCTGGAGTTCGTGCGGCTGCGCGACATGACCGCCTTGGTGAAAGCCAGCACCCGCAAGAGCCGCACGGTGCCCGCCTGGGCCGGGGGCCAGATGGCCCTCTCCGATCTGCTCAGCGTTCACCTGCGCCGGGAAGTGCACCGCTGTGCCGGCGCCATCCAGTCGGCGGATCCGGCGGCAGCCAGCGCAGAAGATCACCGGCTCGACACGGCTGAACTGCGGGCCCTGGAGCCCCTGCTGCGCCGCCAGGCCGACCTCTCGCGCCTGCCGCGGGAAGATCAGTTCCTGGTGGAGGTGACCCGCAGCCGTGAGGGCAGCCACCTGTTCGCCTACCCCTTCGAGGGGCGCTTCGTGCATGAGGGGCTGGGCTTCCTCTGGGCCGGCCGCCTGACGCGGATCCAGTCGGCCACGATCACGGTGTCGGTGAACGACTACGGCTTTGAGCTGCTGGCCCCCCGCGGCTATCCCTTCGAAGCGCTCTACGACGAGTGGAACGAGGCCCTGCTTGATCAGACGGAACTCGAAGCGGATCTGGAGGCCTCGATCAACCTCTCGGAGCTCTGCCGCCGCCGCTTCCGGTCCATCGCCCAGATTGCCGGCCTGGTGGTGAATGGCTTCCCGGGGCAGAAAAAGAGCGGCGGTCAGCTGCAGATCAGCGCTGCCCTGCTCTTCGATGTCTTCAACCGCCATGAACCCGGCAACCTTCTGCTGGAGCAGGCCCGCCGCGAAGTGATGGATGAGCAGCTGGAACTGGGTCGCCTGCGCCAGGCCCTCGAGCGCCTCAGCCGCGCCCAGCGACTGCTGGAGCGCACACCACGGCCGGGTCCCTTCGCGTTCCCGCTGCTGGTGGAACGCCTGAACAACCGCATGAGCAACGAGTCGGTGCTGGAGCGGGTGCAACGGCTGGTGGCCGAAGCCCGGAAGGCTGAAGACGACGGCTGAGCCGGGTCAGCTCGGGATGAGCGGCGAGAGTGGGCGCCCCTGGGCTGGGCCCGATGACCATGGCGATCGCGCTTCAGCTGCTGCTGGCGGCGGGTTGGCTCGCGGCCTTCGGGCTGCTGGTGCTTTTGCTGGCACTGGAGCTCACCATGGGCCGCGCTCCGCGCCTGGGGGCCACCCCAGCGGGCGCTTCGAAGGGGGGTAAAGAAGCCAACGGTCGCGACATCCTCAGCGTGATCGTGCCTGCCTACAACGAGGCAACAAGGATCAACAGCTGCGTGGGCGCCCTGCTCGCCAGTGAGCTGGGGGGGATGAACTGGCGGCTGGTCGTGGCTGACGATGACTCCAGCGACAGCACCGTCGAGGGGCTGGAGGCACTGATCGAAGCCGGAGCGTTCCCATCCCCGCCCCTGGAGGTGCTGCGCTGCGGGCCCCGCCCAGCCGGCGAGCGCTGGAGTGGCAAGACCTTGCCCTGCAGTGAAGCGGTGCGACTGCTGCCCCAGCGCCCCACTCCCGATCCGGACCCCGCCGCGACGGAGTGGCTGCTGTTCATCGATGCCGATGTGACCGTGGCGCCGCCGGCCCTGGCCAGTGCCGTGGCCGAAGCCCGCCGCAGCGGGGCCGATCTGCTCCCCCTCGCCCCGCGGATCCGCTGCGGCTGCCTGGCCGAATGGGTGGTGCAACCGATCGTGGTGGCGCTGCTGGGCCTGGGCTTTCCGATCGCCCGCGCCAACAATCCCGACGACCCCACCGCCTTCGCCGCCGGTCCGTTCATGCTCTTCCGCCGCTCCAGCTATGAGGCCATCGGGGGTCATCGAGCCCTGGCGGCGGAGGTGGTGGAGGATCTGGCCCTGGCGCGGGCGATCAAGCAGCGGGGCCTCAGCCTGCGCTACCTGCTCGGCATCGACCTGCTGGAGCTACGCATGTATCCCGATTTCGGCTCGCTCTGGGAGGGCTGGACCAAGAACTGGCATCTGGGACTGAACCGCAACCCGCTGCTCACCCTCGCCAGTGGCGCCGTGGTTCTGGGCCTGTTCAGCGGCCCCTGGCTGCTGCTGCTGCTGGCGGGGCTGCAGGCGATCCAGCTGCCGTTGAACTGGCCGTCACTGCTCACGCCGGCCCTGGTGGGAGTGGCCCTGCAGCTGGCGGTCAGGCTCTGGAGCCGCTGGCGTTTCGGGCTCGGCCTGCGCCACTGGTGGCTGGCCTGGCTGGGGGGTCTGGTGATTGCCGCGATCGCTCCGGTCTCGATCTGGAAAACGAGCACCGGCCGGGGCTGGACCTGGCGGGGCCGTTCGCTCAGGCCTTACTGAGCTTCTTGACGATCCAGTTCATCAGCACCAGGGAGCCCACCAGGGCAATCAGCAGGGCGATGGTCATGGGGGAAAACCTTCTGGCGTGATTATGTCGGGTCGCTGAGCAGGGAATCCACCAACACCGTTCCATCCCGCAGCAGCCGCGCCACGGTGAGGTTGTTCACCGGTTCATCGTGGCCACCCTCCAGCAGCCACTCAGCCATTTCCATGCGCAGGGCATAGGCCTCCTCGAATCGTTCATGGCTCTCGAGGGCGTGCAGGCGGCACTCGAGCCAGTGGCGGGTTTCGCCCGGTAGCTGGCGCTGGAGGCGTCGTCGAGTCACTGGGGCTCTCCATCCATGGCTGAATCCTGGCCGAGCGCCTCGCGTTTGGTGTAGCAAGAGGAACACATCCGGTTGGACACTGGACGCCGCTGGCTGCCGTCGCGATGAGCCACCACTGCCTTGGGCCTGCCCTGGCGATCACCGCCCTGCTGGCCAGCCCGGGTGGGGTCTGGGCGGCAGCCACCACCTATGCCACCCGCCACGAC
>NZ_JAGQBY010000132.1:0-8599 GCF_024345875.1 Synechococcus sp. EJ6-Ellesmere | reverse complement strand
CTTTTCCCCTGGTGATCTCCACTGCCGTGCCATGCGCTCCGGTGCCCGCAGCCTGTTGCGCCTCAGGAAACTGGGCCAGAAGCTGCCCAAGCCCCTGCGCGCGACCCAGCCCGCTGTCGGCGCCGCACCCAGGGTCAGCGAGAAGCGCCACAAGGTGGAAACGGAAACCGATCCGGAGGCTCTGTTCCACGAGCTGATGCAGGTCAGTCCCGACGGCACGGTGCCGCCGCATCTGATCGATCGTCTTCGCCAGGTGGAGCAGCAGCAGCTCTACACCGAGTTCCAGGCCCTCCTGCTGGCGGGAGACGGGGTCGATTGATCTGCGGCAGAGGTGCGGCGGATCGATGCCAGGCTGAGGCCAACCGGTTTCGGTGCCATGACCCTCGAGTCACCCGCCATGCTGGCCCTGTCGATCTCGGGCGGCGGACACCGCGCTGCCGGCTTCGGGCTCGGCACGATTGCCCTGCTGCAGGAGCTGGGGCTCATGGAGCGGGTGGCGGTGCTCTCCACAGTGTCGGGCGGTTCGCTGGTGGGGGGCTTCTACCTCTGTGCCAAGGCCGGGTTCCTGCACGATGCCAAAGTCCCGCTGGAGGCCTGGCGCGACGATGGGTTCCGGCACAAGTTTCTCCTGCCCTTCCTCGCCTTCCTCCATGACGGGGGCCTGGGGGAGCGTCTGGTGGCTGACCTGCTGCCGATCCCGCTGGGCCCAGACAAGAAGCTGATTCGCAGCGCCGCCGAGGAGGTGCAGGCCCTTCTGCAAGAGCAGGGCTGTCCAGACACGCTGGGCCACGAGGCGATCCACGCCCTGCTGAAACGCGGCGGCTGCGCGCCCGATCACGTGTATTTCAATGCGGCCGATCTCACCTCGCTGGATCTGTTCCGCTTCGGGGTGATGCGGCAACCCATCAGCGACCCTGCCAACAAGCCTGCCTACGTGGTGAATCGCTTTCGCATTCCGATCACCGCCAAGGTGGAGGATCCAGCCCAAGTCGTGGCCGCCGGCCTGCGGATCGCCGATTGCGTGGCGGCCTCCTTCTGCTTTCCCGGAGCCTTCGAGCCGATCATCTTCCCCGACGACTTCCTGCGCCTACCAAAGGGAGATGAGGAGTTGCGGTCAGTGACTACGCGCCTGTGCGGCGGCGCCGCGGCGGTGGCGCTGATGGACGGGGGCCTGTACGACAACCTCGGTTTGGCCAGCGTGGAGATCACGGTCCAGTCGCTGCGGCTGGAGGAGGCGATCAGCCTGAAGATCGCGCCCCATCTGAGTGACGCCGAGCGGGCCCGCACACCTCATCCCGATCGCAGCCGGATCTACGTTCTGGCCACCGATGTGGACAACATCCAGCCGGCGAACAAGGCGCTGGATCCAGCCGGCCAGAACCCACCGCAGGAAACCGCGAACGCGGACGAGGCCCGCCGCCGCCCGGGGGGGGGGTTGGGGGGGGGCCCGCCGCTGGACCTGGGCCTTGCTCAATGGTGAGGGCGGCGCCCTTCTGCCGGTGCTGACGCTGTTGGCCCTGCCGCCGGCCGTGGTGGCCTTGATCGTGCGCCATCTGCCCGTGCTGCGGCCACCATTGCTGGGCTGGATCCGCCGCAGCCCTGGCCTGGCGCTGCCGCTGCACCAGCTGGGCTTGGTGCCGAATCCCGCCGGAAGCCAAGGCGCCGCTGGCGTGAGCGTGCCGCTACTGGCGGGCGCCGCCCTGCTCTGGACCCGGCGCCGCACGGCGCAGGTGCTGCCGGCCTTCAACGGCTACCTCAAGCGCACCCGCAACCTCACCTATCAGTACCTGAGCTACAAGTACCGGAATTTCGCTGGCGGTGAAGCCAACACCTTCCTGCTGCGCAACCTGATCTTCGAGCTGGCACCCGGGCCGGACTCCGACCCGGATCACCGGCTCGACGAGCTCACCCACCCGCTGCAGGACTTCGATGCCGGCGGGGCGGAGACCCATCACGAAGCCAACGACTGGATCCGCAAGAAGCTCGAGCCCATCGCCTGGCTGCTGGCGCTCCCCTGGCCTGAGGATCCCGAGGAAGCTCTGCAACTCCCCGATCGGTTCAACAGCCCGGCGAACCAGGAGCGGCTGCGTCAGCTGCGGGCCGATCTTGCGCTCGATCGGGCGGTGCGGACCTGGCAGCAGATCCAGGCGGTGCTGGCCCGGCCGGATGGACAGTTCAAGCCGGCAGGTGAAGCCCTGACCTGCCTGTTGCGCGTGGCCCGGAGCGTCCACGGCGGGCTGCCGGCCCCATCGGGTCGGCCACTGATCGGAGATCCGCTGCTGTCGCAGATCTGCGAGATGGCCACAAACCTGCCCACCACCCTCTGGCTGGAGGAGTTCCGTCATTACGTACCCAACAGCTTTCTGCCCGATGGGCGGATTCAGTACCCAGGCGGCTGGTACGTGGACGAGGGTCTGGTTGGCTCGGGGGTGGTACGAGCCAATCTGTACAAAGGCGTGGCGGTGGACGTGGCCTTTGCGGCTGGCTTTCTGAACACCTGCTTCAATCTGCTGGAGTTCAGCGCAAGTCGATTGCCCCTTGTCGAGAAGTGATGCAGAGCTGTGCCAGCCACGGCACATCTGAATCCGAGCTCTAGGGAACCTCTGGACAACGCCCCCTTAATATGGGCCTGGAGTCGCGCCTTGTTCAGGATGAACTATTTGAGGGTGGATCGGTTGTTGATCAGCCTGAATTCACCCTTGTGGACGCTGAATCTTGCCCATTTGGGGTGGTGCCTGCCCCAAATGGGCACACCACTCCCCCAGTCATGTCTTGCATAGCAACTCATGGCGCGCCATGAATAGGTTTGAGAGGCCGGCCAGCACATTCACCTTGCAGCGGTTCTTGAGCATTCCACGCAGCCGGGTCTTTTGAAAGCCGAACTGGCGCTTGATCACGCGGAACGGATGCTCCACCTTGGCGCGGAAGTGAGCCTTTGCCGTCTCGATCAGGTCATCCACCCTCCCCTCGGGTGTATCCGGTAACGCGCGACGCTTGCCTGGACGCATGGCAGTACGGAAGCCGATACCCCTGCCTTCCATCTCGGGTCGCTTCTCAATACCCTGGTACCCGGCATCTGCATAGACCACTGTCTCTTCACCGTGCAGGAGTTCAGCGGCGGGAGTGAGGTCATGCACATTGGCGGCGGTCGTTTCCACCGAGTGGATGAGGCCGCTCTCGCTGTCCACCCCGATGTGGACTTTCATCCCAAAGTGCCATTGCTTGCCCTTGCAGGTCTGGTGCATCTCAGGATCCCTCGCCCGCTTCTCATTCTTCGTGGAGCTTGGCGCCGCGATGATCGTGGCATCGATGATCGTGCCCTGCTTCATGGCCATGCCATTGGCCTTGAGGTGGGCCTTCACGGCTTCAAAGATCTGCGCGCCCAGATCCTTCTCCTCCAGTAGATGCCGGAACGCCAGGATCGTGGTCTCATCCGGGATCCGGTCGGTGATCAGGGCGATACCGGCAAAGCGGCGCATGGTCGCCACCTCAAGCAGCGCATCCTCCATCGCCGGATCGCTCAGGTCATACCACTGCTGCAGCAGATGAATCCGCAGCATGGTTTCCAGCGGATAGGGCGGCCGACCGCCCTTGCTGCTGGTCCTGGGGTAGTGGGGTTCGATCAGATCGATCAGTGCTTTCCAGGGAACAACCGCCTCCATCTCAGCCAGAAATCGCTCTCGCCGGGTGCGCTTTTTGGCCGTGGACTGCTCGTAATCACCAAAACCGAACTGCTTGGCGTCCATCAAGCCTGTCCACGTCACCGATCACAAGGCCATTGTCGCGCAGGGTGGCGGGGTTTTCCAGAGTCTCCCTAGGGTCAAAACTTCCAAGCCAGAGGAGAAATCCGCTTCGAAAGCAGGAGAGCAGGGAGAAGATGCCGATGTGGCTCAGCAACCATGGCGATCCAACGTCAGGGAGGTTGGTCCATGGGATGTTGCGTCATGGGTTGAGCGTGGTGTTGTTGCTGATTAGCCGCTGATGCCTCCCGCACTGGTGTATCACCCGGCTTACTCCGTGGCACTTCCGAGTAGTCATCGCTTTCCGATGGCGAAGTTTCGGCTGCTGCATGAGTATCTGCTTCGCCACGATCTGGCATCTTCCGAACAGCTGCATCAACCCATGCCGATCTCCCGCCGGGAGCTCGAGCTGGTTCACAGCAGGCCGTATCACGAAGCGTTCTCACGCGATCGACTCAACGCGGCCGAGCAGCGGCGGATCGGCCTGCCCGCCACCCAGCCCCTAGTGCGTCGCAGCTGGCTGGCCGTAGGGGGCACCCTGCTCACGGCGCGACTGGCTCTGCAGCAGGGACTGGCCTGCCATCTGGCCGGCGGTACCCACCACGCCTTCCCGGATTACGGAAGCGGATTCTGCATTTTCAATGATGTCGCCGTGGCCGCACGGGTTCTGCTGGCTGAGGGAGCGGTGCGACAGCTGATGGTGATTGACCTGGACGTGCACCAGGGGGATGGCACCGCTGCCATCTTTGCTGGTGATCCGCGCGTTTTCACGCTGTCGGCCCATGCGGCCAGTAACTTTCCCCTGCATAAGCAGACCAGTGACCATGATCTGCCCTTGGCCGATGGCCTGGACGATGACGCCTATCTTGCAGCCGTAGGGCGAGAGATCCCTGAACGGTTGGAGCAGGTTCAGCCTGATCTGGTGATCTACAACGCTGGCGTCGATCCCCACCGTGACGACCGCCTGGGCCGGCTTTCCCTCAGTGACACCGGTCTGCTCCTGCGCGACCGGATGGTGCTGGAGCTTTGCCTCAGGCGGCGCATACCTGTGGCCACGGTGATCGGCGGCGGCTACGACGCCTTGGAGGCTCTGGTCGCGCGCCATGGCCTGGTGTTCCGCGCGGCGGCAGAGACAGCTCTGCAGCTGGGGCTCTAGATCAGCGGCAGGGCGATGGCGCTCTGCATCGCTGTCGTACTGCCGGCAGTCAGGTCACGCAGATTGGAAGCAGTCCCGACTGGATCCGCAGGCATCGCTGATGTGTGGCCGCTACTCGCTCACCAGCACGATCGATCAGCTGCTCCCCCGGCTGAAGGGTCCGCTGCCGGATGGTTTCCTTGAGCACTACCACCCGAGGCAGCAAGTGCGGCCCGGTGAACAACTGCTGATCCAGCGGCAGCAGCAGGGCCAGCTGGAGGTGGGCTACGCGCAGTGGGGCCTCGTGCCGAGCTGGCTGAGGGACACCCGCGGCAAAAGCCGCCCGATCAATGCCCGCAGCGAAACCGTGAGTCAGAAGCCGTTCTTTCGCGGTCCGTGGCGCCATCACCGCTGCCTGCTGCCGGCCGATGGCTTCTACGAATGGCGACCGTCACCAGAAGGGAAAGGCCATGGCCCCAAAGGGAAGAAGCAGCCCTACTGGATCCGCCGCCAGGACGGTGCCCCCTTTTGGCTGGGCGGTCTGTGGGACCACTGGATCGCTCCCGATGGCAGCGAACTCCAGACCTGCTGCATTCTCACCACCACCCCCAATGCCCTGCTGCGTCCGATCCACGACCGCATGCCGGTAGTG
Source organism: Synechococcus sp. EJ6-Ellesmere (assembly GCF_024345875.1). Lineage (NCBI taxonomy): Bacteria > Bacillati > Cyanobacteriota > Cyanophyceae > Synechococcales > Synechococcaceae > Synechococcus > Synechococcus sp. EJ6-Ellesmere. Next base: position 3,072 of record NZ_JAGQBY010000132.1, on the reverse strand, counting down.
ATCAACGATGGATGGGAAGAGGCCTGGTTGCTGCCGGAAGCAGCAGCTGAGCTGCGAGGGCTTGAGGCGTTGTTGGCCCCATGGGATCCCGCCGGCTGGGAGGCGATTCCGGTCGACTGGTTGTGATCACCCCGCGTCGTCTTGTCTGGTGTTTCCGGGGGTCTGGATCCCTTCAGGTGCAGGATCCGAACCGTTGTGCCGCTTCGGCATATTCGGCCTCGAACTCAAACCCTCCCTTCTCCATCTCCAGCACCAGCCGGCCGCCGACATCGATCAGGCAGGCCAGCTCCAGTGCCGTGAAGGTCCCGCTCAGCGTCTCCAGGCTGTAGTTCACCCCCGGCTGGTTCACCGGCAGGCCCTTCTCCCCGATCGCCGCCACCTCCACCAGCACCGCCTGGCGCTGCTCTGGGCTCAACGCCTCGTAGATCCGCAGGGCGCGGAGAAGGCCATCCACCACAGCCGGCCGCAGGCCGTCCCCCTGGCTGCGGCGCAGGTTGTGATCCGCGATGCGGCGCGACGCCCGCCGGGCCTTCTCGGCGATCTCCCCCCGGGGCACAAGCTGCAGCACCTGGCCCAACAGCTGGTCGGCCTCAGCCGCATGGGCGCTCAGATCAGCGGCGATCAACGCCTGGGCCAGGGTCAGCAGGGTGGTGGGATCAGCGGCGGCCACCGCCTGGGCACGGCGCAGCACCACCACCGCCTCCCTTGGTTCGTCCTGCATCAACAGCAGGGTGCCGTAGGCGCGCAGGGCATGGGGGTTGCGCGGTTCGAGCTCCACTGCCTGCTCCAGCGCCGGCCGTGCCCGCTCGGGCGTGTTCGCCCGCAGCCCCACCATCCCCAGCGCCACCCAGGCATTGCCGTGGGCCGGATCGATCGCCACGCAACGCTCCAGCTGCTCCGCGGCACGCTCCAGTTCACCGGCATCACTGCAGAGCAGACCGAGGTTGTAGAGCGCCTCGCCGTTGTCAGGCTCAAGCTGCAGCAGCGTCTCCAGCAGGGAGCGGGCCTCCGGGCGGCGGTCCTGCTCGATCAGCGCCAGCGCCCGCTCCAGCACATCCTGCTGGTCCTGCACGCCGCTCCAGTGCAGATCGATCCGCCCATCGGTGAAGGCCACATCGACGCGGCCGCCACGGGAGCGGTAGGCCCGGCGGAAAAACTCAGTAACGGCCAGACGAAAGCTGTCGCTGCCAGGCTCGCCGGATCCAGCCGGCAGCTGTGAGCGATCGAAGCCCTCCTCGGACAGGCTGAACCTCAGCTCTTCTGCGCTGCTCTCCATCGCCCTGGCGGTATGCCGGAGGCAGTCTCCCGCAGCCGGTTCAGCTCTGCTGCCAGACGTACCAACCGCCGAGGCCGATGACTTGGGCCCAGGCATCGATCAACTGGCAGTCGCGCTGACCATCGGCCTCGGCCACGTCCGTCAGGCCGATCAGCTCCTTGGCCATAGGCCCCAGACCCGCCGCCAGGAACGGCACCGCCAGATCCGGCGCTGCAAACAACTCAGCGGCAACGAAGGCATAGGCGCTGTTCATCGCCCGGTTGGCCGCAATCAGCTCCTTTGGGATCCCCGCCCCGAAGGTCGGCGAGAGCGCCGGCAGGGTGCTGCGGATCTCGGCCTCCATCGCCTGGCGCTGAGCGGGATGCAATCCGGGCCAGGTGCGGTGCAGCTGCCGGTCCACCAGCAACCCTGGGCCAGTGGAGCGCAGCTGGGTCATCAAAGCGTCGTACATCCCTCCTCCCACCTGCCGGGCCTGGGCGGCGCTGAGGTGACGGTTGAGCGTCTCCACCTGGCTGGTCACCCGCTCGCGGCGGTCCCGCTTGCTGACCAGGTTCTGGGGTGGTTCCGGATCTTCCGCCAGGCTGCGCAGCAGCAGGCCGCACTGATAGGCGATGAAGTAGTCAGTGAGGGAGTTCTCCTCCCGGTAGCGAAGCAGATGGGCCGTCACGCTGCCGCTGGCGCGGCGGATCGAAGCCTTCCCGCCCAGCGCGGTGGATCCAGCAGCAGCTGCACCGGGTAGCCGCTGCGCTGCTCCACCTCTTTGATCAGGGCGGCCGTAGCCGGGGTGCGATCCATCCAGTCAGGCAGGACACTGGGGAGCCCCCACTGTGGCGCGGAGCACTCGATGGCCCGGGACTTCGATCTCAGCGACTCCCGCGGGCGAGAGCGGATGGTGCGGGATGTGGCCCGGCTGCTGCGAAAGCTGCGGCCGGACCTGATGGCCGGTGAACATCTTTACCGCTCACCGGCGGGTTTCGGCAGCTGGGCTGAGCACTGGGCCAAGGCAGTGGCGGTGGAGCTGGCGCAGGAGGAATCCGAAAGCCGTCGCGATCACGTGGGCATCTGGGGCGCGATGGTGTGCCGCTGGGCGCGGGAGCTCGGCGCTGAACCCCGCTTCCTCTCCCCATCGCTGGCCCAGGCGTTTCTGCAGACCGAGAGGCCCCTGCTCACACCCTCGCTGCCGCGCGACGTGCGCTGCTTCCGGCTGTTTCTGCCCAAGGCCACCTTGTTCGGCGAGGAAGGCCCGGAGATCCGCTCGGTGCTGGTGGCCGATGTGCGGGCGATGGAGGGCTGGCTGCCGGAGAACGTCCAGCTCGCCGGCGGCGGCCTGGCCTGTGTGGGCCTGGGGGAGGACGGCGCCACCTACCTGGCTAGCTGTCTGCTGGATCCAGCCGCCAAGGCCCAGCAGCCGGAGCACACCGACTTCAGTGCCCCCCACTGGGAGTGGGATGACGATGGCGTCAAAGGCACCGCGGCGCGGATGGAGCAGCTGTGCGTTCATGCGCTGCTGGCGCAGCTCTATGTGCCCGAGCTGGTGCAGGAAGGCGAGGTGCCACCGGCGGCGGGTGCCAAGGGCTTTGGTGGTCAGTCTGCTGCTGAGGGTGTGCAGCTGCAGCGGCCGGTATGGCTTGGGAAGGACTACCAGCTGCAACGCCAACCCACCGAGCGGCCCGACATGCCCGCCGGCACCTGGAAGCGAGGCCACTGGCGGGCGCTTTCACCACTGGACAATCCGATGGCGGCGCCGCTGGGATGGGGGGAGCCAATGGCGGTTCAGCCATGAAGAAGGGCGCCCC
>NZ_JAGQBY010000131.1:0-8661 GCF_024345875.1 Synechococcus sp. EJ6-Ellesmere | reverse complement strand
GCTGCAGGCCATGGCAAGTTTGTGAGGCTCCGCCCCCCGTTTCTGCGCCCCGATGGTTGACGGCCTCGCTCTTCAGCTGGTCTCGGCTGCCCTGCGCCGGGTGGGCTGGATCCGCTTCTGGACCCAGATGTGCCTCGGGGTGGTCGTGGTTGGCGTGCTGGCCTTCAACAACATCGGCGGGCGACTGGCGGCCAACAGCGCCCGCTCCCTCGGGCTCGGTCCTGGTCTGTCACTCACCACCCTGTCGTTTTTCATCCTGCTCTGGTGCCTCTGGCAGAGCTGGCTGGTGGTGCGCTGCGGCCGGGCCCTGGCCAGCCCCGCCCGCCCCAGCCGCGGCGAAACCAGCCGCCTGGTCAAACGGGGCGTCCTGGCCGATCTGGCCGGGCTCACCCTGGCGGCGGTGGGGTACCAGGCCCTGGCCGGCAGCCTGTTCGTCCAGGCCTCGATGCAGGTGCCCGGCTTCTTCGGAGCACAGCTGTCGGTGCCGCCGGGCACCCGCGGCGGCCTGATGGGGCTGCCGATCACTTCCATCGAAATGCTCTCGGTGCTGAGCAACACCCAGGTGCTGTTCGCCCACCTGATCGGACTGTGGATCAGCCTCTGGCTGCTGCAGCGGGTTCACCGCCCCAGCTGAACCGGCAGTTCCTCGAGGCCACCCCGCCAGAACAGCTCCGGCTGCAGCGGGGTGAGGGCGGCGCCGCCGGCATGGATCTGAGCCACGTCCGTGGGCCAGTCGCGGGGGCCTGCGGTGGCGGATTCAAGGTCGTCGACCACCTCACCGGCCAGCCAGTAATAGGTGCGCCCGCGGGGGTCGGTGCGCTGGTCGAACTGGTCGCGGTAGCGGCGCACGGCCGGGCGGCACCAGCGCAGGGAACCGATCCGCTCGATCGGCAGGGCCGGCACGTTGAGATTGAGCAGCAGCCCCTCCGGCCAGGCCCCGGCCAGGGCCGCTTCCGCCACATCGAGGGCGAGCACGGCGGCTGGGCCGAACTGGCGCCAGTCGAAGCAGGCACTGCTCACCGCCAGGGCGGGCAGTCCCTCGAGGGTGCCCTCCATCGCCGCCGAAACCGTGCCGGAATAGAAGACGTCGCTGCCGAGGTTGGGGCCGTGGTTGATGCCGGAGAGCACCAGGTCGGGCGGAGCGCTCAGCAGCCGGCCGAGCGCAAGCTTGACGCAGTCGGAGGGGGTGCCGCTGCAGGCCCAGGCGCTGACGCCATCGGCGAAGAGCCGGTCGGCCCGCTCCGCCCTCAGGGGGGTCTGCATGGTGAGGCCGTGGCCTGTGGCGGAGCGCTCCTGGTCGGGGCAGACCACCGTGACCTCATGGCCGCGGCCCGCCGCCTCGGCCGCCAGGGTTCGGATCCCCTCCGCGAACACCCCGTCGTCGTTGCTGATCAGGATCCGCAGGCTGGACATCGGGACCGGCAGGGGCAGGGGCGCAGGCGGCAACTTAGGCAGGCTCGCTCCGTACAGTCGGTCGCTACCGCCCCCGATCCGTGAGCGCCACGATCAGCCTGCAGCAGCTCACCGACCAGCTCGACGCCCTCGAAGCCGAAGCGGCGGCCTCGATCGCCGCCGCCGCTGACACCGCTGAGCTGGAAGGGCTGCGGGTGGGTCTGCTGGGCAAAAAGGGCCGCCTCTCGGCGGTGCTGGGGGCCATGGGCAACCTCGATGCGGCGGAGCGGCCCGTGGTGGGGCCGCGGGCCAACGTGCTCAAGGAGCAGGGGCAGGCGCTGATGGGCTGGAGGGGTTGCGAGGCGCCGCGATGGCCGAGAAGCTGGGGGGGAAAAGGCTCGATGTGACCGCCCCGAGCCGTTACGTGCCGGTGGGGCACCGCCACCCTCTGATCCGCACGATCGAGGAGATCGTCGACATCTTCGCCGGGCTCGGTTACCGGGTTGAGGAAGGGCGGGAGGCGGAAACCGACTATTACAACTTCACCGCGCTGAACATCCCGCCGCACCACCCGGCCCGGGACATGCAGGACACGTTCTATCTGCCCGGCGAGCGACTGCTGCGCACCCACACTTCGCCGGTGCAGATCCGCCATCTGGAGAGCAACCCGCCGCCGGTGCGGATCGTGGCGCCCGGGCGGGTGTACCGGCGCGACGCGGTGGATGCCACCCACTCGCCGGTGTTCCACCAGGTGGAGGTGCTGGCGATCGATGAAGGGCTGGATTTCAGCCACCTGCGCGGCACCGTCACCACGTTCCTGCAGCAGTTCTTCGGGGATCTGCCGGTGCGCTTCCGGGCCAGCTACTTCCCCTTCACCGAGCCTTCAGCAGAGGTGGATGTGCAGTGGCGGCGGCGCTGGCTGGAGGTGATGGGCTGCGGGATGGTGGATCCGGCGGTGCTGGAGGGCCTGGGGCTGGATCCCGAGCGCTGGAGCGGCTTCGCCGCCGGCCTCGGGGTGGAGAGGTTCTGCATGGTGCGCCACGGCATCGACGACATCCGCCGCCTGTTCACCAGCGACCTGCGCTTCCTGGAACAGTTCTGATGGCAATCAGGCCGCGGCCGGAAGGCTCCCCATAAACTCAACAGGTTCTCGCCTCCGACCGGTGCCCTGCGTCGGACTGATCGTCAACGACGGCAAGGATCTGGCCGTCAAGACGGCCGATATCATCCAGAATCGCCTGGAGGCGGCCGGCACCAGCGTGCTGCGGGTCAGCAGCTCCGGCGGCATGGTGGGCTTCGCCAATCCCGACCATCACCTGCGCAGCCGCGGCTTCAGCGCCTGCGTACCGGAGAGCTTCCACCCGGAGATGAGTCTGGCGGTGGTGCTGGGGGGTGACGGCACCGTGCTCTCCGCCGCGCGTCAGACCGCACCGATCGGCGTGCCGATTCTCACCGTCAACACCGGCCACCTGGGTTTCCTGGCCGAGGCTTACGTCAGCGAGCTGGATGGGGCCATGGAGCAGCTCCTCACTGACCGCTGGAGCGTGGAGGAGCGCACGATGCTGGTGGTGAGCGTGATGCGGGGCGACCAGCGGCGCTGGGAGGTGCTCTGCCTCAACGAGATGGCCCTGCACCGGGAACCGCTCACGAGCATGTGCCACTTCGAGATCGCCATCGGTCGCCATGTGCCCGTGGACATCTCCGCCGATGGGGTGATCCTCTCGACACCCACCGGATCCACCGCCTATGCCCTCAGCGCCGGCGGGCCGGTGATCACCCCCGACTGCCCGGTGCTGCAGCTCACCCCGATCGCGCCCCATTCCCTCGCCTCCCGCGCCCTGGTGTTCAGCGACCAGGAGCCAGTGACGGTGTTCCCGGCCACCCCCGAGCGGCTGATGATGGTTGTGGATGGCAGTGCCGGCTGCTATGTGTGGCCGGAAGACCGGGTTCTGATCCGCCGCAGCCCCCACCCCGCCCGTTTCGTGCGGCTGCAGGACCACGAGTTCTTCCAGGTGCTGCGCAACAAGCTGGGCTGGGGACTCCCCCATGTGGCCAAGCCCGACAACGGTGAGTTCGGCGGCCGCGACGGCCCCGGTGCCGGAGCGCGTCCATGAGTGGGCCCCTGATCCTCCTGGTGGGGGAGGAGGCCGAAGCGATGGCCCCTCGGCTGGAGGCCTCCGGTTACCGCACGGCGCCTGTGGGAGCCCTGCCCGATCCGCCGGCGGCGGTGCTGGTCTCGGGAGCCGATGGGGTGGCCACGATTCCGGCCCTGCGCATGATCCTGGAGGACGTGCCGATCCTGCTGGATCTGGTCTGCGACAGCGTCGAGGCCCGCTCCCTCTGCTTCAGCTCCGGCGCCGACGATTTCTGGCTCTCCAGCGCCGGCGGCAGCGACCTGCTGATGCGCCTGCGCCTGCTGCTGCAGATCCGCGGCGACATCCGCGGCCAGGTGCCGCCCCTGCAGCTCGCCGACCTGAGCCTGGATCCCGCCACCCGGGACGTGCGGCGGGGGCGGCGTCCACTCGCGCTCACCGCCCGCGAATACCAGTTGCTGCTCACGCTGATGCGTCAGCCGGGCATGGTGCTCAGCCGCGAGCAAATCCTCGCTGAGGTGTGGAACGACCAGCAGGGGACCGCCAGCAACGTGGTGGAGGTGTATGTCCGCTACCTGCGCCAGAAGCTGGAGGAACACGGCGAGCGGCGGCTGATCCACACCGTGCGCGGGCGGGGGTACTGCCTCTGCGAGCGTGTCCCACGCCCGGAACGCCCCGCCCCATGACCCAGGCCAGGCTGCTGCCACGGCTGCTGGCGCCGCTGGGGGTGGCGCTGGGTGCCCTCACCCTTGGCGCCCCCCGGGCTCTTGGTGGGGAGAGTCGAGCGCAGGCTCCGCCCCAGGTGCTGCCGCTGGAAGCGGAGTGGTGCCTGGAGGGAACCTCAGGCGGCTGCATCCAGCTGGAGGTGCCCAGGAGCCAGCGCCAGTACAGCCTGGGGCTGATGCAGCGCCCGCCGCTGGGGCCCCTGCGGGGGATGTGGTTCCGCTTCGATCCCCCCGAGCCGGCGCGCTTCTGGATGGACCAGACGATCAGCCCGCTCGACATGATCTTTCTGCGCGAGGGACGGGTGATCGCCATCGAGGCCGCGGCCCAGCCCTGCCCGCGCCTGCCCTGCCGCAGTTATGGGCCCCAGGAACCCGCCGATGGGGTGGTGGAGCTGGATGCCGGCGAAGCGGCCCGCCTCGGCGTTGTTGTGGGCACCCCGGCGCGGATCCGCTGGCTCAATCGACCTGGCGCCCCTTGAGCACCAGCACCGGATTGAGTGGCGCCAGTCGTGTGCCCTCCGCCAGGGGGGAACCCCGCCAGGCCTGCAGCTGACTCACCTGCACCCGCAGCCCGGCCCGCTCCAGCGGCGGCCGCAACTGGGCGAGGGCTTCGAGGGTGGCCAGGGGAATCACCACCTGGCCGAGGGGCCGCAGGCGCCGCAGCACGATCTCCAGCAGCGCCAGACGCTGGCGACCGCCACCTCCGAGCAGCACCCGGTCGGCATCGGGGGGGCCGCCCTGCTCCAGCACACTGAGAGCGTCGCCTTCGAGCACCCCCGCCGGCGCCACACCGAGACGTTCGGCATTGGCCCGGATCAGGGCCGCTGAACCGCCTCGCCGCTCCAGGGCCCAGAGCTCCAGGGCCGGGCGCAGGCGCAGGGCCTCCAGGCCCACCGAGCCCACCCCGGCCCCCACATCCCAGAGCACACCCCTGGCGGGCAGCTCCAGGTCGGCGAGCAACTGGATGCGCACCTCCCGCTTGGTCATCAGGCCGGGGCGATCGGTGTGCTGCAGCCAGAGGCCATCCTCGAGGCCGAACAGTGGCAGGCCGGCGGGATCGGGAGGGACCGGCGGCTCGGCGATCAGCAGCACCAGATGCAGGGGATCGAGAGCGGCCGGCAGCGCCGCCGGGGGCGCCAGCCGCTGCCCCCGCTCCTGGGGGTGGCCGAGCCGCTCGCACAGCCAGATCGCATAGGCCGCCTCCAGGCCGGAGGCAGCCAGGATCCGTCGCACCTCCTCGGCACCGCCGCGGCCGGGATCGGTGAGCACCGCCAGGGCGGCGGGTCGCCTCTGGAGGGCCGCCGCCAGGGGTTCGGGGTCGCGGCCATGCAGGCTGATCCAGCTGGCGTCCTGCCAGGGGCGACCGAGGCGGGCGAAGGCCAGCTGCAGGCTGGAGGGGGCGGGGTGAAAGCGCAGGCACTCGCGGGGAAAGCGATCCAGCAGCAGCCGGCCGATGCCGAACCAGAGTGGATCGCCACTGGCCAGCAGCACCACCGCCCGACCAGCAGCCAGAGCTTGCTCCAGCTGGGGAAAGAGCTGCTCGGGGCGATCACTGGCAATCAGCGCCGGCGGCTGAGCCGCATCCGCCAGGGCCTGGCGCAGCTCCGGCAGGAGCCGGGCCGGTGCCGCCACCAGCTCGGCCTGGCGCACCAGGGCCGCCGCCGGCGCTGGCAGCGAGGCCAGCCCAGCGGCGTCGGTGCCGATCACCTCAAGGCAGTGCGGCTGGTGCGGTGGGTGCACAGGGCGACTCCGGTGCGGCGGCTGGCCGGGCCTCGCCATGATGCCCGCGAGTTGATAGCCGCCATGGCCGCACCCGAGTCCCCCTCCCGCCGCCAGCGCGTGCATGAGCTGGCCCTGGCCCTGCTGGCCCGGCAGGCCGAAATCGAGCTGCTCAGCCCCGAAGCCACGGGCGGCGGCGGCGAGGAGGCCGGCCTCTGGCTGGAGCGCAACCGGCGGGTGGTGCTGCGCTACCAGGCGGTGGTGCGCTCGGCGATCACCCTCGATGCCCTGATCGAGCAGGAAGTGGCCCCCGGGGCGGGCCAGCTCTGACAAGCTGGCGCCATCTCGATGAGCACCATGGCTCCGTTCGGCCTGTCTGCCCTCTCCTCGCTGCTGCGGGGGTCCGGCACCGGTCGGCCCGCTCAGGCCCCCCACGCCAGCTGGCAGCGGCCGATCGGCCAGGGCTGCGACGCCCCCTACACGGTGCGCTATGCCAGCAATCTCGACGACGGCCCCAACCACGGCGCGCCCCTCGGGGGCTTCGGTGCGGGCTGCATCGGCCGTGGGCCCGATGGCAGTTTCAACCTCTGGCATCTCGATGGCGGTGAGCACTGGTTCGGCGTATTGCCCGACTGCCAGTTCGCCCTCTTCGAGCACGACGGCACGGCGAGCCGGGCGCAGGCCCTGGCGATGGCGCCGGAGCGCGACGATTCCCGGCCGGAGGCCAGCGAGCGCCCCCTGGGCGGCTGGCAGTGGCTGGAGGGCGAGGCCGGGACCTACGCCGCCCGCTACCCGCTCCACTGGTTCGATTACCAGGACAACTTCCACGCCGAGGTCAGCTGCGAGGCCTTCAGTCCGATCCTCCCCGGCGACTACCAGCGCACCAGCTACCCGGTGGCCGTGTTCCGCTGGCGGCTGGCCAACTCCACCAAAAAGCCCCTGGATCTCTCGTTGCTGCTGAGCTGGCGCAACACCGTGGGCTGGTTCACCAACACCGATCCCAGCGCAGCCGTCACCTTCCGCGACGACGGCAGTCCGGAGCACAACTACCTGCCCGCCATCGGAGCGGGGGTGGGCCAGCGCAACCGCTGGATCGACGCTACCGGCCTCAAGGGCGTGCTGCTGGAGGGGGCGCCCAGCCAGCCGATCGCCGAGGGGGAGGGTCAGTGGTGCCTGGCGGTGCCCGACCAGCTCGAGGGGGTGGAGGTGATGCGCTGCAGCCGCTGGGATCCCAGCGGCGATGGCGCCGAGATCTGGGAGCCCTTCGCCCGCGACGGATCGATTCCCGACAGCAACAACGACCGCCGCAGCACCGGCAGGGAGCAGGCCAGCGCCGCGATCGCCCTGCGCCTGAGGCTTGAGCCGGGGGCTGAGATCGAGCTGCCGGTGGTGATCAGCTGGGACCTGCCCGTGACCGCCTTCGCCACCGGAACATCCGCCCTGCGCCGCTACACGGATTTCTTCGGGGCCACGGGCACCAGCGCCGTCGCCATCGCCGCCGAGGCCCTGCGCGACTGGCGCCAGTGGCGCGACGCCATCGAGGCCTGGCAGCAACCAGTGCTGGAGCGCAGCGACCTGCCCGAGCCCCTGCGCATGGCCCTGCTCAACGAGCTCTACGACCTCACCAGCGGCGGCAGCCTCTGGACCGCCGCCAGCTCCACCGATCCCGTGGGTCGCTTCGGGGTGCTCGAGTGCCTCGACTACGCCTGGTACGAGAGCCTGGATGTGCGGCTGTACGGCTCTTTCGCCCTGCTGCAGCTCTGGCCCGAACTCGACAAAGCGGTGCTGCGCAGCTTCGCCCGCGCGATTCCCGCCGCCGATGCCACCCCCCGGCCGATCGGCTGGTATTTCACCCAGGGGCGGGGCCGGGTGGAAGCGGCACGGAAGGTCGCCGGCGCCACCCCCCACGACCTGGGGGCCCCCAACGAGCGGCCCTTCGATGCCACCAACTACACCGCCTATCAAGACTGCAACCTCTGGAAGGATCTGGCCTCCGACTTCGTGCTGCAGGTGTGGCGCACCTTCAACCTGGCGCCCACCGGCGAGGACCTGCGCTTCCTGGCCGACTGCTGGCCGGCGGTGGTGGAGGCCCTGCGCTACCTCAAGCAATTCGACGTCAACGACGACGGCCTGCCCGACAACGGCGGCGCACCGGATCAGACCTTCGACGACTGGCCACTGCAGGGGGTCAGCGCTTACTGCGGTGCCCTCTGGATCGCGGCGCTGGAGGCGGCCCTGGCCATGGCCCAGCGCCTGCAGCTCGACCTCGGCCTCGACACCGGCGCCGAGCAGCGGGAATTCGGCAGCTGGCTGGAGCCCTCCCGAGCGAATTTCGACCGGCTGCTCTGGAATGGGGAGTACTACCGAATCGATGCCGGCAGCGGCACACCGGTGGTGATGGCCGATCAGCTCTGCGGCGACTTCTACGCCCGGCTGCTGGGGCTGCCGCCGGTGGTGAGCGACGAGCGGGCCCTCTCCTCGCTGAAGGCGATCCGCGAGGCCTGCTTCGAGCGCTTCGAAGGCGGGCGGCTGGGGGTGGCCAACGGCCTGCGCCGCGACGGCACTCCACTCGATCCCAACGGCACCCATCCGCTGGAGGTGTGGACCGGCATCAATTTCGGCCTGGCGGCCTACTACCGCCAGATGGGCCAGACCGACACCTCCCTGGCGATCACCAGCGCCGTGGTGGGCCAGGTGTATGCGGGGGGGCTGCAGTTCCGCACACCGGAGGC
>NZ_JAGQBY010000130.1:0-8739 GCF_024345875.1 Synechococcus sp. EJ6-Ellesmere | reverse complement strand
GATCGCAGCCGGCGCCTTCTGCGCGGCGAGCGCGGGCTGATCGCCGTGGGCGGTCGCCCGCACCGCCCCTCGTTTCCCGGGGCGGAGCTGGGCTGGGTGAGTGATGACATGTTTCTGCTCGAGCGTCTGCCCCAGCGGGTGCTGATCGTTGGGGGCGGCTTCATTGCCTGCGAATTCGCCTGCATCCTGCGCGGTCTGGGCGTGGAGGTGGATCAGTTCGTGCGCGGGGATCACCTGCTGCGGGGCTTCGACCGGGAACTGAGTGCGGCGGTGCACGAGGGCATGGAAGCCGATGGCATCACCATCCACATGGCCCAGACCCTGAGCGCCATCGCCGGAGAGCCCGGCGAGCTGATCGCCACCACCTGCCAGGGCCGCCAGGAGCGCTGTGGCGGCGTGCTTCTGGCCACGGGGCGCCAGCCCTACCTGGCCGGTCTCGATCTGGCAGCGGCAGGCGTGGGGGTGGATGGCGGCAGCATCACGGTGGATGCCGATCAACGCACCAACGTGCCCCACATTTTCGCGGTGGGGGATGTCACCGACCGCATCAACCTCACCCCGGTGGCGGTGGATGAAGGCCGTGCTTTCGCCGACAGCGTCTACGGCGGACAAGCCCGCCAGGTGAACCACGACCTGGTGGCCAGTGCTGTGTTCAGCCAACCAGAGCTGGCCTCGGTGGGACTGAGCGAGGAGCAGGCCCTGGCCCGCTTCGGTCCCGATGGGGTACGCCTCTACCGGGCTCGCTTTCGCTCCATGGCCCAGGCCCTGCCCAAGCGAGGCCCCCGCTGCCTGCTGAAGCTGGTGGTGGAGGTGGCCTCAGGCCGGGTGCTGGGGTGCCACATGGTGGGCGAACACGCCGCCGAGATCATTCAGATGGCGGCGATCGCGATCGGCATGGGGGCCACCAAGGCCGACTTCGATCGCACCATGGCCCTCCATCCCACCGTGGCGGAGGAGTTCGTGACGATGCCCCAGTGAATGAGCCGAGGTAGCCACGACCAGATGGGCAAGGGCTCGACGCTGTCAGCGGATGGAGACAGCGGCAAAATTGACTACGTTCTGGGAGCTGTCCAGATCACGCACACTCCGTTGTGATGCCCGCTCTCGTTCTGCTCATCGACCATGAACGGATCGGCCGTGATCGCCTGGCCACACAGCTGCTGGATGCAGGCTGCCTGGTTGCGGAAGCCGAGGATGGTCACCGGGGCCAGGCCATGGCCCTGCAGGTCAGTCCCCAGCTGATCGTGATGGATCTGTTGCTGCCGGGGATCGATGGCCTCACCGTTCTGCAGCGATTGCGGCGCGATCAGCGAACCAGCCGGACACCCATCCTGGTGCTGACGGGCCTGAGCAGCCTCGATGACAAGGTGCGGGGCTTTACGTCCGGCGCCGACGACTACCTGACCAAGCCTTACGCCCCTGAGGAATTGCTGGCCCGGGTCAAAGCTCTGCTGCGCGGGCGTGCCACCACACCCCAGCTGGTGCGTGCTGCGGAAGTGCTCAGTTATGGCCCCCTCACGCTGGTACCGGAACGCTATGAAGCTCTCTGGCATGAGCTGCCGGTGCGCCTCACCCGCACGGAATTCGAACTTCTCCATTGCCTGCTGCAACGCCACGGCCAGGTGGTGCCCTGGGCGGTGCTCCTGCGTGAGATCTGGGGCTACGGGCCCGACAACAACGTGGAATGCATCCGCACCCATATCCGTCATCTGCGCGGGAAGCTGGAAATCGACCGCCACAGGCCGACCTTCATCAAAACGATCTACGGCACTGGCTACTGCCTGGATCTACCCCTGGATCCAGCCACCGGGCTTGCTGTCAGCAAAGGACGTCTTGGACTGGTGGGGGAGGCCCTCAATCCGGCAGGTTCCCTCAGCGCGGCACCCCCCCTGGGCTGGGACCGGAAAACCCGCCGTAAGGAGGCCTGAGTCACGCAGAAGGCCTGAGTAACATTAATCACACGATCTGGTCACCCCTGCACACAGGAACATGGCCGGTGACGCTTGGATGGTTCCAGGATTTTTTCTCTCCCCCGTAATCCTGTGAACGAGAGTTGCCCCTGGATCGATCCCTGCCTCGTGCGGGTGGCCTGCCCGGTGATGACCATGGCCAAGTCGAAAGGAAAGGGCTGTAAAGCCAAGAAGTGCTCCAACTGGAAAGGGGGACGCTGCCGCTGCGGCCGCGACTGATCCCTCTCCGTCGTGTCCCTTGCTGATCGGCTGGGGACGTTTCTGCTAGGGCCTCAGGCGGCTGCGGGAGTCGCAGCGGCATTCAGGGATTGATCCAGGATCAAAAGAGCGCCGAAGTCGGTGCCGCAGTGCCGCACCTGAGCCAGCAAATGGGCCACTTCACTCTCGGCATCCACCTGGCTCTTGATCAACGGGTCAAGAAAGATGGAACTGCGGTAGTCGCCGCAGCGCTCCGCCAGGCTGTAAAGCTGTTGCAACGACGTGGTGACTTCCGCCTCCATCTCGAAGACAGACACCAGCACGTCTTCGACATTCGTCCACGTCTGCCTCGGCTGGGAGAGGGCGGAGAGCTCCACCGGCTGAGACCGTGCCACCAGGTAATCGACGAAGAGGCCGGCATGGGCCCGCTCGCCATCGGATTCAGCCCTGGCAAAGGCGGCAAACCCATTCAGTTCCCGCTGGGTGAACCACACGGCGAGTGAGAAATAGGTGTAGCTGGCCATCAACTCCATCTGCAGATGGTTGCAGAGACCTTGGTGCAACTCAGCTTCCATCTCCTGGGCCACTGGCCGCCGAGGCAGAAGCGGTACAGCATTCAGGCTGGCGGTGCTGGCCGGATTGCTGATCACCATGGGTCGAATCTCTTTGGCCTCAGCTTACAAAGGCACAAGAGTTTTCCGCCAAGGGCGCCAGCGGCCGCTCACCCGCCTCCAGCGCCGGCATCCAGACCCCGTAGGCTCAAGGGCATCAGGCCGTGATCCTGTTCGATCGCATGTCTGAGGACTGCCGCGCCCCTGTCAGCATGCCACCAGCTCTTCCCTCCCTGCCCCGCCAGTGCTGGTGCCTTGGGGTGCGTAGCCGCCAGGCCCTCCAGGCTCTGAGGAGTTGCTCCAACCCGCAGCTGCGGACCCGGCTGGAGCACGATCTGCTGCGTCTTCGGCTGCAGGCCAGCGCCATCGGCCGCCACGCCGAGTCGATGGCGAAGTCGCTGGATCCACACCATTGGGAGGTTGCGCTGCTGCGTGAAGTGATGCGACGCAATCAGCGACATTTCGGTGTTTCCACGATCAGCTGATCCCTCTTTTTCGTCCCGCTCCGTTCTCATCACGATCAGCAGAGGTGGTGTTCAGAGACCGTGGGAGGACGCCCACAGCCGTTGTCGAGGGACCCCGGCGGGCCCTAGACAGGAGAGGTGAGATCAGATGTCATGAGCCCATCCAGCCCGTCGCAGCACCACCAGATCCTGATCGTCGGCGGCGGAGCGGCTGGAATCACGGTGGCCAGCCAGTTGCTTCTGGCCAGGAGAGGCCTCGATGTGGCCATTCTTGAGCCCAGCAAGGATCACTACTACCAACCCGGCTGGACCCTGGTAGGCGGTGGGGTGATGACCCAGGAACAGACCCGGCGCGATGAGGCCGATCTGATTCCCGCTGGTTGCAGCTGGATCCGCGCCGCCGCCGCCAGCTTCGAGCCGGAGGCCAACCGGGTGATCACCACCGCCGGTGACGCCATCAGCTACGACGCCCTGGTGGTGGCCACCGGCCTGCAACTGCGCTGGGAGCGGATTAAGGGGTTGGAAGGGGCACTCGGTCGCCAGGGGGTCACCAGCAACTACTCCCAGGAGCATCTTCCCTACACCTGGGAGACCATCAGCAACTTCCCAGGCGGCACCGCGATCTTCACCTTCCCGGACACCCCGATCAAGTGCGCCGGGGCTCCCCAGAAGATCATGTACATGGCCGACGACGTCTTCAAAGCCACCAGCGGGGTGGGGGTGAACACCAAGGTGGTGTTTGCCACCGCCGGGCCCGGCCTCTTCGGTGTCCCCGTCTATGCCCGTGTGCTCAAGAAGGTTGTAGAGGAACGGGGGATCCAGGTGCTGCTGCGCCACAACCTCAAGGAGATCAGAGCTGATGAGCAGGTGGCGGTCTTCGAGGTCAGCGACGCGGAGGGGCATCTCTCCAGCAAGGAGATCCCGTTCTCGATGATCCATGCGGTGCCGCCGATGTCGGCCCCCGATGTCATTGCCCAGAGCCCCCTGGCCACCAGCGCTCCCGGTGGCTGGGTGGAGGTCGACAAGTTCAGCACCCAGCACGTCCGCTACCCCAACGTCTTCTCGCTAGGGGATGCGTCGTCGCTGCCCACCTCCAAGACCGCCGGTGCGGTGCGGGGCGAGGCTCCGGTTCTGGTGGCCAATCTGTTGGCCCAGCTCGACGTCAAGCCCCTGCAGGCCCGCTACGACGGCTACGGCGTCTGCCCGCTGATCACCGGCTACAACAAGGTGGTGATGGCCGAGTTCGACTACGACCTTCAGCCCGTCAGCTCCTTCCAGATCGACCCCACCCGCGAGCGCTGGAGCATGTGGCTGATGAAGACCAAGGGCCTGCCCTGGATCTACTGGAACCGGATGCTCAAGGGTCAACCCCACGAGAGCCGCTACCTCAAGCCCCTCAAGCCCCTGGTTCAGGCTCTCGGGCTGGCCTACAAGGGCGAACCGGCCGCCCGCTGATGCCGCTCCTGCTGGTGCCCGCCAGCTCGTCGAGCTGCTCCTGCATCTCTGCCACCACCCGCGTGTAGCAGGACTGCACATAGGACCGATCGCGGCTGGCGGCATGGCCGCTGCGCTCGAACTGGATCGGCCGGCAGACGCGGGTGTGAATCTTCGCCGGCAGGGGCAGGTTGGGCAGGGGACCCACGGCCAGGCCCCAGGGCAGGCCGAGGTAGAGGGGAAACACCTCGGGGTCGATGCCGAACAGCCAGGGGAGGCCGCGCTCATGCCAGCGCTGCATCGGTTCGTAGCAGTCTTCGAGAACGATCAGGGTGTCGTGGCTGCCCCAGGAGATCAGCGGCACGATCGGCACGTTGTGCCAGAGCGCCAGCCGGATGAAGCCCGTGCGCCCCCTGAACTGGATGCTCTGACGCAGACGGTGCGGCCGGAAGGCGTCTTGGCCGCCGCCGGGGAACACCAGCAGGCTGTCGCCCCGCTCGAGCACGGCCATGGCCCCCCGCGGGTAGTAGGGGATTGCCCCGGTTTGGGCCGCCAGTTGCGCCGCCCGGGGGAACACCTGCCAAACCTTGGGATGGGCCAGGCCGTAGACCCGCCGCTCGAAACCGATGCGCCGGAACCAGTCGAGCATCAGCATCGGCAGGTCGGGGCTGGCTAGACCGCCGTTATGGGATCCCACCAGCAGCATTTGGCCTTCGCTTGGAATCTGCTCCCAGCCGCTGGTGCTCACCTGAAAGTAGTGTCGGTAGAGCCACTCCCAGAGGGGCATCAGTCGCTGGATCACCCGTGGATCGCGCTCGGTGCCGGGGTCAGGGCCCGCGCTTGGACCTTCAGGCATGGAAGTGGGGTCTGAGCGCCCCCAGACCCTAGGGGCTGCGGGCGGTCGTGCCAGGACCATCCATGGCGTGGCCGCGCGTTCCTGGTCAGACTGACCTCAGAGCTGGCCAGAATGCCCTCAGGCCTGAGGCTCCTTCACCCTTCGGAGCCGTTGTTCGCCATGACAGGGTCCATTGATCGAGCCCTACGCCTGCGGGCCCTGTGGATGGCCTGGTTGCTGTGCATGCTCTTTCACGTGGATCTGGGCCTGATGCCCCTGTTTCACGGTCTGTCGCCGGAGATCGAAAGCCACGTGGCCATGGAGAAGCTGCCCTTGCTCTTCGGTGGGATGATGATTTACTTCCTGCTGCCGGTAGCGGCCGTGGTCCTGCTGGCCTACAGCGCCAGTGACCCTGAGCGTCCACAGCGCTGGCAGGGATGGCGGCGGCTGCATTTCTGGCTGAGCGTGGTCTACACGGTCACCAATCTCCCCCACCTGGTGGCCGACATCCTGGTCCCCGACTCCCGGGCGGATCAGGTGGCCTTGATGGTGGTCCTGGTGCTGATCGGGCTGCTGATCAACTGGGAGAGCTGGTTCTGGTGGCGCGATCACCGATCGACCGGCGCCAGACCGGCCGCATCGAACACCCCCTCAAACAGCACCGAGCTCAGATAGCGCTCCCCGGAGTCCGGCAGGACCACCACGATCGTCTTGCCGGCGAATTCCTCCTCGGCGGCCAGCCGCAGGGCGGCCACGGTGGCGGCCCCGCAGGAGATGCCCGCCAGGATGCCCTCTTCGCGCATCAGGCGTCTGGCCATGGCCACGGCCTCCTGGTCGCTGACCGCTTCGACCCGGTCCACCAGATCCAGATCGAGGTTCTCGGGGACGAAACCGGCACCGATCCCCTGGATCTTGTGGGGCCCGGGCTGGGGTGGCTCGCCTGCCCTGGCCTGGGCGATCACCGGGCTGTTCACAGGCTCCACCGCCACCGAGAGCAGCTTCTGGCCCCGGGTGGTCTTGAAATAACGGCTGACGCCGGTGATGGTGCCACCTGTGCCCACCCCCGCCACCAGCACATCCACCTGACCATCGGTGTCGTTCCAGATTTCCGGGCCGGTGGTGTCGTGGTGGATCTGGGGGTTGGCCGGGTTGGCGAACTGCTGCAGCAGCACGTAACGCTCGGGATCGGAGGCGGCGATCTCATGGGCCCGGCCCACCGCACCGGTCATGCCGAGTTTGCCCTCGGTGAGTACGAGCCTGGCGCCGTAGGCCGTGAGCAGCTTGCGCCGCTCCAGACTCATCGATTCCGGCATCGTCAGGGTGAGGGGGATCCCCCTGGAGGCGGCCACAAAGGCCAGGGCGATGCCGGTGTTACCGCTGGTGGGCTCGATCAGCTCCTTGCCCGGACCGAGCCGGCCATCTTTCTCGGCCTGCCAGATCATCGCGGCGCCGATGCGGCACTTGACCGAATAAGCGGGATTGCGGCCCTCGATCTTGGCGAGAACGGTGGCGCGGCTGTCGCCGACCACCCGGTTCAGCTTCACCAGGGGCGTGCGGCCGATGCTCAGGCTGCTGTCAGCAAAAATCGACGCCATCAACGACACAGGAACTTCGGGCACCCTCGCACCCTCGGGCGGCGAAGATCAATTGCCCGCTCTGACCTGAACGGCCGTCTCTCGCCAGTGCCGCAAGACCTGTACCGCCAGCAGCAGCACCAGCACCGGAATGACCACCACCAGGGTGAAGGAACGCAGGGGTGAGGCCAGCGCCGGAATGGTGATGGGAAGGATCTGCTCCACCAGGTACAGCCCGTAGAGGCCCACCAGCAGCACGCCCTCTCTCCTGGAAATCACCCCGCCCGTCCAGAAGATGGGAAGCAGGCCCAGAGTAGTGGCCACCATGATCGGCATGTCCCGGTGGATCATGGATGGATCCACGTTCAGGCCGCGCGATCCTGAGAGGAAGGCGCAGCCCCCGAGAATCACCAGCTGGTTGAGCAGGTTGCTGCCCACCACGTTGCCGATGGCCAGATCAGCCTTGCCCTTCAGGGCCGCCATGATCGAAGTGACCAATTCAGGCATCGAGGTGCCGGCCGCCACGATCGTGAGGCCGATCAGGGTTTGACTCACCCCCAGGCTCAGGGCGATGGCGGTGGCCCCCTTCACCAGGATCTGCGAGCCCCAGACCAGCAGGCCAAGGCCGGCCGCCAGCCGGATCAGGGCCGGTCCGTAGCCCCCTTCCGCGTCGGCTGGATCGATCTCGTCGCCGGTGGATTCACCTTCCTCGCGGGCCGTGCGGGTTTCCCAGACCGTGTTGATCACCACGGCGGTGAGCAGGGCCAGGCCGGCCTGCCAGGTCACCCGGCCTGCGGAAGCCATGCCCCAGACGGCCATCGACACGGCCAGCAGCACCGGCACATCGCGGCGGATCAGGCGGCTGTGCACCCTCAACGGCAGGATCACGGCGCTGATGCCCAGCACCACCAGCACATTGAAGATGTTGCTGCCCACCACGTTGCCCACCGCCAGGTCATCGGCTCCCCTGAGCGTGGAGATCAGGCTGACGAACAGTTCGGGGGCGCTGGTGCCCAGGGCCACCACGGTGAGACCGATCACCAGCTGGGGAATACCCAGCAGCAGGGCCAGAGCCACCGATCCCTGGACGAACAGTTCGCCTCCTCCGAAGAGCAGCAGGATGCCCACCACCACCTCGATCACACTCAGCATGGTGGGCTCCTCCAGAACACAGATTCTGCCTTGTGATTGCAAGCGTGCCGAATCAGGCCCTGACTCCAGGGGCCGATGATCCAGGCCGCCAGGGGCCAACCACCTCCACCGCATCAGACCAAGGGTCCTGGCGGTCAGCCTTGCCACTGGCTGGATTGATTGTCACAACCTGGGCCTATTGGCCCCCTGGTCCTGACCTGGGACAAGCCTCCCTCTTAGGTTCCCCCCATCCATTGCAGGGACCGTGTGGCTGTTGCCCGCCCCATGAGCTGGTTGAACCAGATCAGCTCACAACACATCAAAGGTGATGTCTTCGGCGGTCTCACGGCGGCGGTGGTGGCCCTGCCCATGGCCCTTGCCTTTGGCGTGGCCTCCGGAGCCGGGGCGGTTTCGTGCCTCTGGGGTGCGGTGCTGGTGGATCTGTACGCCGCTCTCTTCGGCGGCACTCCCACCCTGATCTCGGAGCCCACCGGTCCGATGACGGTGGTGATGACAACGGTG
>NZ_JAGQBY010000013.1:0-31199 GCF_024345875.1 Synechococcus sp. EJ6-Ellesmere | reverse complement strand
GACACCCGGCGGCTCTGCGCGCTGAAGTGAAGGCGAGGCGGATCCTGCCGGGGGTTCCTACCAACCCCCCCACCGCCACCAGCCAGCGCCCACCCGCCCCCAGCACCAGCGCCGCGGCGCTGCCCCACCACAAGGCCGCCCGGCTGTTCAGCAGCAGGCGGCGCAGCAGCACCAGCGACCCGCCGACCCCCACCACCAGCACCAGGCTCTGGCAGAAGGCAATCACGTGGTGATCGGCGCTCCAGCTGGGCAGAGGCCGCTGGAAAGTGACCGGCAGCAACCGGCCCGCTTCCGCCATTCCCACCGGCAGATGCCGCGCCAGCAGCAAGGCCCAGAGAAAGGGCAGCAGGCCATAAAGCCCGAGGCGCAGGCGCCGGGCGGCCCGGGCCGGCGGCGTCAGCCAGCTCCCGAGCCGAAGCGCGACCAGGGCCAGGGCCGAGGGCAGCGCCAGGGCCAGGGTGGCGAAGGCCAGACGCGGCAGCAGGGGACCCTCCTGCAGGCTGTCGGGGGCCAGGGGCAGTCCCCCCAGCAGGCGATCCCAGAACTTCAGGCAGACGCCGCCGGCCAGCACCAGAATCAGACCTGCCTCACCGTCGGGTGGGGTCATCTCCCGCTGTAAATCAGCGGCGGGAGGCCGCAGGCTCAGTTGCACGGAGCGGTGCGGGCAGGCCTGGGCGCAGGTGAGGCAGAGAACACAGTTGCGATTGTCCTCAAGGTGGGCCGGGTGGGTGCCGAGCGGGCAACCAGCTGTGGCCAGGCCCTCCCCGTCGGCGGGACCGCCTTTGAAGCAGGCATACGTGCTGCAGCTGCCGCTGCAGGTGCCCACCTGGGCGCGCAGCTCCAGCACAGAAAGCTTGGCAAACAGGCCGTTCATCCCCCCCACCGGGCAGAGATAACGGCACCAGAAGCGCTTCTCGAAGCGCAGGGAACCGATCACGGCGCCGGCGGTGATCAGCAGCAAGAGGCAACTGCTCAGGCGGGCGCTGTTCTCCAGATTCGCCAGCTCCTCCCAGAGCAGGATCGCGGCGAAGCCGGCGGCCAGGGCCGGCGCAGCCCAGCGGTCGGTCTCCCCCCTCGGCCAGCGGGAGGGCTGCCAGCCCAGGGCAGCGGCCAGCTTCTGGCTGATCTCGCCCCAGACCATGAACGGGCAGAAGGAGCACCAGAGGCGGCCCACCAGGGGATACCCCAGCAGGATCAGGGGCCACCACCACGCCCAGAACAGGTTCAGCATCCCGTTGTGGGCACGGTCCTGGGGACCCAGCCACAGCCACAGATTCACCAGCACGAACACCCAGCTCACCAGACCAAAGAGCAGGGCGTTCCACAGCCGTGGTGAGCGCATCCGCAGACGCAGGGACGGCTTCCAGCGCCACAGATCGAAGCGCGGGCGGATCTGACGGGAGGGGAGCCAGAAGACCTCTTCCGGAAGCTCCGGTGGCGGCTCGCCTTCAGCCGGAACCGGCAGCTGGCGCAGGGCCCGCTCCACCAGATCCTCAAGCTCGCGCACATTGCCGGGGAAGTCACGGGTCTGCAGGCGCCGGATCAGCTCCATGCCCACCACCGGCGCCACCGGCCAGCCCAGGGCCCTGCTCTTGAGACGCAGGTCGTAGCGCAGCCAGTCGCCCAGGTCCTGGCGCCGGACCCTGAGCGGCGGCACCCGGATCAGCGTGCAGACGCGCTCAAAGCCGGGCACCACCGCCTCGGTGGTGAAGAACACCCTGCCGGTGAAGTGGTGGGGGGCTTCGGCTGGATCCGGGGCCTGCCAGCGGCCGCTGCTGGCCAGCTCCAGCAGGGCAGGCAGCAACTGGGGATCGACCCGATCGAGCTTGTCGATCAGCAGGGCACCCACCTCGGGATTCTCCAGAAAGGAGGCCTCACCGCCACGGCCGGCGGCACCGAAGAGCTCTACGCCATCGCCCCGCAGCAGCGCGCCGTCGAGCCGAACCATCAGCTGCCGCCTGGCAGGGGAGCCGAAGTGGATCAGGGCGGCGATGTTGTCCTTCTCCAGCCCCGGTTCGCCGCTGATCAGCAGCGGGCCGCCGAGCGGATCCTGGGAGGCCGTACGCACCGCCTCGCGCAAAGCGCTGGCATAACGGCTGTCGCCGACGATGCCGCGACGGGCGCGGCCCACCAGATGGGGCGCCAGACGGAGCAGGCTGTCGGCCACTGGCGCTTCCTGCTGGTGAGGCTCCATTCTGCGGCGAGGATTTACACCGCACCCATCCCATGACCCTGACTCTTTACGGAGGAGCCCGCTCGCGGGCCTCGATGCCGCGCTGGTATCTGGCCGAAAAGGAGATTCCCTACACCTGGCGCCTGCTCGACATGCAGGCTGGAGAGCACCGGCAGGAGGCCTTCCTGGCCCTCAATCCCTTCGGCAAGGTGCCGGCCCTGGAGGACACCAGCGCCGAGGCCCCTCTGGGCGGACCCCTGCGCCTGTTCGAGAGCGGCGCGATCCTGCTCTACCTCGCTGATCGTTACAGCCAGGAGTTCACCAGCCCCGAGCAACGGGCCCTGGCCGAGCAGTGGGTGCTGTTCGCCAATGCCACCCTGGCCACGGCCCTGTTCGTGGAGTCGGCCCGGGAGCGGGAGTTTCCACGGCTGATGGCCGCTCTCGACCAACTCCTGGCCAAAGGGAGCCCCTTGATCGGTGAGGCCTGGGGTGTGGCCGACTGCGCCGTGAACGCTCACCTGGCTTACCTGCCGATCTTTTTCCCCCAACTCGATCTGAGCCCTTACCCGGCGGTTCAGGCCACGATCGAGGCCACCCGCGCCCGGCCCGCCTACCAGGCGGCGATGGCCACAGACTGAGCGCACGCGGCGATGGCGGATCAACCCCTTGATCGGGCCCCCTTCGACTGGCGGGGGCAGCGGCTGGAGCTGCTGGCAGCCAAGGCCCTCTGGGATCCCCGGCAGGAGCTGCTGCTGCTGGCCGACCTGCACCTGGGCAAGGCCGAAACCTTCCAGAGCCACGGCATCGCCCTGCCCAGCGACGGGGATGCCGGCACCCTCAACGCTCTGCTGGCCCTGGCCCACCGCTGGCGGCCCCGGGAGGTGGTGGTGCTGGGCGATCTGATCCACAGCCGCATCGGCCTCACCACCGAGCTGCGCCAGAAGCTCAGAGCCCTGCCCCAGCTGCTGGGCTGCCCCTTGAGGCTGATCGGCGGCAACCACGAACGTGGCAGCTGGATTGAGGGACTGCCCCAGGAGCCGGCCACGGCCCGGGGGGGACTCTGGCTCAGCCATGGCCCCGAAGACCTGCCCCCCGCCGGGTCTGCCGATCTTCTGCACGTCTGCGGTCACCTGCACCCGGTGGCGCTGATCGGCGACCGCAGCGACCGACTGCGCCTGCCCTGCTTCAGCTACAACCCCGGAGGCGGGCGGCTGGTGCTGCCCTCCTTCGGGCAGCTCACCGGCGGACAGCCCTGCGATCCGCGCGAGCAGGTCTGGCTGGTGGCTGACGGGGCGATCGTGCCCTGGCAGGAGCTCAGCCCTCGGCCGCCAGGGCGCGCACCACGTCGCCGCGGGTGAGCACCCCCACCACGGTCTCGCCCTCACGCACGAACAGCCTCTGGGTGGAGCGGTCGTGCAGCAGCTTGGCGGCTGCCGCCAGCGTCACCTCGGCGCTGCAGCTGTGGGGATGGCGGCTCATCACATCGCCCACCGTGTTGCCGAGCACCTGGTGCACCTGCTTGTCCCAGTCGAGGGGATTGCGCAGGTAGATGACGGCGTCGAGCAGCATCACGTAGGGGCCGGCATCAAAGCCGCTCTCCCGCACCATCAGATCCTGCTCACTCAGTTCTGCGATCAGGGCCCCCTGCTCATCGAGCACGGGCAGGCCGCTGATGTGGTGATCACTCATCAGCTTCACCGCCTCCTGCAGCGGCGTGGTCGGTGTCACCGACAGCACGGGTGTGGACATCGCGTCGGCCACCCGTACGGTTCCTGGGGTGTCGGGGGTCATCGGTGCAGAGCGTCTGCAAGGGTTCTAGGCCAGCGTGGGGGCTCGCCCAGGCCCCGCCGCCATGACCCCTTCAACACCTGAATCCGCTGGCGGGCGGCCCGCCGTTCCCCTGGCTCGCCGCCTGGCCGACGCACTCACTGTGGCCAGGGCTTTCCTGGGACTGCCCCTGTTGCTGGCCCTCGGTGCCGGTCAGGCGGGGCTGGGCTGGGCATTGCTGCTGCTGGGCGGCTTCAGCGACTGGGCCGACGGCTGGCTGGCCCGGCGCTCGGGCGGCGGCTCGGTCTGGGGGGCACGGCTCGACCCGCTCACCGACAAGATCCTGATCAGTGCCCCCCTGCTCTGGCTGGCCAGGGAGGGGACCCTGCCCCTCTGGGCGGTGTGGCTGCTGCTGGCGCGGGAGCTGCTGATCTCCGGCTGGCGGGCCGGCCAGGCCAGCGGCGCTCCGGCCTCAGCCGCCGGCAAGGCGAAGACCGTGCTCCAGTTCGCCGCCCTGCTGCTGCTGCTCTGGCCGCTCACCTGGCCCCTGGCCAACGGTCTGCGCAGCCTGGGCTGGTGGCTGTTCTGGCCCTCGCTGCTGCTGGCGCTCAGTTCAGGCGCCAGCTACCTGCGGGCGGGCCTCAGCCGGCCAGCAGAGCCTGATCGGAGCTGAAGTCGGGGGTGGTGGCTCCGCGCAGGGCGTAATCATTGCTGTAGCTGTCGGCCAGGCCGGCTTCGAGATCGAAGGCGGGCGACCAGGCCAGCTCCCTCTGGACCCGGTGGATGTCGGTGAGGAAATGGGCCAGGCGCAGGGGGAAAGCCTTGCGGGCTTTCTTATCGAGCCCAGAAGGATCGAAACTGCGGATCTCCACGGCCTCGGGCTCGACGCCGCAGGCCTTTGCCGCGGCGGCCACCAGGCCCCGGAAGGTGACGCCCTTGGCGCCACTGCAGTTGTAGATGCGGTTGGCCGCGGCCTCCACATCCAGGCAGAGGGCCATCGCCGTGGCCAGATCATTCACATGGCCCAACTGGGTGATGGTGGTGCCATCGCCGGGCAGGGGAACCGGCTGGCCGTGGACGATCCGATCGAAGAACCAGCTCTCCACCGGGTTGTAGTTGCCGGGTCCGTAGATGTAGGTGGGGCGGAAGCTGGTGAAGGGAATCGCCTGCTGGCGCAGCCAAGCTTCGGTGTCGAGCTTGCCGGCATGGCGGCTGGCGGGGTCGGTTGTGGCCTCCTCATCCAGGGGCCAGAGATCGCCGTGTGCATAGACGCCGGCTGCGCTCACGTACACGAAGCGATAGCTCGGTGCTCCGGTGCGCTCCACCACGGCCTGACTGTCGGCGCAGCTGCGGCCACTGGAGTCGATGATCACGTCGAAGGCGCGGCCGCGCAGCGGCTCGAGGGCAGCGGGGTCGGTGCGGTCGCCAGAGAGATGCTCCACCCCCTCGGGCAGGGGCTGGCGGCCACGGGTGAAGAGGGTGAGCTCGTGCCCGGCGGCGAGCAGCTGAGCCACCAGCGGCTTGCCGATGAAACGGGTTCCACCCATCACCAGGATCTGCACGGTCATTCAGCGGGGAGGGCGCCATTCAAGCGGCCGGGGAGGCTGCCGCTGCGATGCTGAACGCCGAGGATCGCCCGTCAGACCATGCCCCGCTGGACCGAGCTGCTGCGCTCCGTCAACAACCTCAAGCTGCTGGCGGCCATTGGCCGCAGCGGCGGCGACCTGCACTCAGTGGCCGATCTGGTCGACAACATGCTCGAGAGCCCGCAGATGGACGCCTGCGTGCGCCGTTTCCGCGCCGTGCCGGGGGGCGCCGAGATGATGGACCAGCGCTACCCGCCCCTGCAGCCGGACATCGAGCGCATGATCCAGATGCCGCAAGGCAGCCTCGGCCGCGGATACGCCCGGCTGATCCGCGAGCTCAACTACGACCCTGAATTCTTCCGGCCCCGCCCGATCGACACCGAGGCGCGCTGGCTGACCCAGCGGATCGCCACCACCCACGACATCCACCACGTGGTGACGGGTTTCGGCACAGGCCCCGTGGGAGAGAACGGTGTGCTGATGATCACCGCCAACCAGATCGGCTTCCCTGCCTACGTGCTGCTCAACAGCGCCGCCCAACTGAACAGTTTCCGCCAGCAGAGCCCGCATGGCGCTGTTCCGCTCGATTTCGAGCAGCTCAGCGCCGCCCTGGCCCAGGCGATGGCCATCGCACGCTCGGCCTCCTGCCTGGCGGCGGTGCGCTTGGAGGAGGACTGGGAGCGGCCGGTTCATAGCTGGCGCGAGGAGCGGGGAATCCGGGAGCCGGTCGATCTCGACCCCTATGGGCTGGGTACAATCGTGCAGGTGTAGGGACAGCTATCACCCCTTGATCTCAACGGCCAAACCGCCAATCCCCACACCAATCGCTCCGCTGGGTTGCGGGGTGTCTGTAAGCCCACCTTGTGATCCTCTCGTGGCGCTCAGCCTCGTCGAGAGCAACCTTTTCTGAAGGGGGATAACGGCGGCAACTACCCAGGGATGGGAGAGAACTGGAATCCCCATGCCAGCCCTTCCAGAAGCGGCAGTTTCCACAGCACTGATTTTCTCGCCTCACGACATACTTTCCCTTACCGAATTAAGAGCAGTAGCCCAGGAAACCAGGCCCACGTCCAGGCATTGATCCCTGACGACTCAGCGTCCGACCCTGACCCCACGAATCGAGCCCATCAATCCGAAAACGTTGAGAAGCCAGACGACTACGGCAACCACGACAACGATATTCAAGATCATCCTGATCTTATGATCCATTGGTATGTAGTTATTGACGAGCCACAACAGCACTCCAACAACCACGAGCGTAACGATGAATGAAATGAGATCCATCAGGAAACCCTCAGTTTTTGATGAAAGGGGAAGAGGCAAACTGCCAACGAGCGGCAGCTGTTGAAGCGATCCATTGGCCTACTCTGCCACTCCATACTATCATTCCTAAGGCCATCAAAAGAAAGGCCACCCACAGGAATTCATACGAAAAAGCAATCAAAGATCAGGAATCGCCTTGATACGGGAATCCGCTGTCAAGGCCAACTCCGATTCACCTCCCACCGATCAGATTCCCCTCCTCCCACTGAGAAGACGAAAGATGATAATGATTACAGCAATCACCAGCAATAAGTGAATCAAGCCTCCCAAGGACGTGGAGGTAACCAAGCCAACCAACCACAGAACGACCAGCACAACAACGATCGTTTCCAGCATGATGATTTTGCGAGTGATGTTTTAAAGCGAGGGTCATGGACGCACCCCACCAGAATGGTGGACCGCCTGCGGCCTGGATGCCGTCCAAGAATCGATCAGTTGAGGTTGTCGGCAAGTCGATCCGCCGCATCAGCGACAGTCTTCGCCGCTGATGCGGCCCCCGCCTTCAGATCTTCTGCCACATTCATGGCTGATCCCTGCACCTGCTTTGCCTTGCCCTGAATCTGGTGTCCGGTATCACCAGTCAGTTCGCCATAGGCGGACTCAAGACGGCCTTCCGTCTCTTTTGCTTGTGCATCTAGTCGATTGGACATGGTACTCAGTGCGATTGGACTGAAGGAACAAAGATCTGACGCTGCCCAGGTGAGCCCAAGGGGGCCTCCCGAGGGTGTTCCAACCCAAGGTCTAGGCATGCCGCCGTCCTGCAACCGCATCACCGTCCTCTCCTCCTCAACTCCACCGCTCGCAACGGCTCAAAGTCCAGGCGCTGCAGGACGTCTGGGTCGATTATCGATTTATTGCCCGCCTGACTGCTCGGGACAAAATCCCCGGGAACTGGCAGGGCTATTGGCCCGATGGCCTGCTACGCCATCGCTGAGGGATGACCGAGCCAGCAGGATGGCAAAAACCCGAGACTGAACTAAAATCTCAGGATCGCAGCATAGATGCCAGCTCAACAGCAAGAATATGCGTCTCAATGCAGGCTGCCAACTTCTCTTTGAGGCATCCGCTCCTTCTTCGCTGATCGTGATGCTGCGACCTCGCAGTGGCCCTGGACAAAGGGTTGTACGAGAGGCGAATGAAGTCAAGCCGGATACTGTCGCCACAGATTTCGTTGACATCAATGGCAATCTCTGCCAGCGTCTTCTGATCGCTCCAGGCTGCTTTCAAATCGAAAATACAGTCACAGTCGAAACCGCTGATCGAATTGACATCGCACCAGGAGCCGCTTTTGTTCCTGTGCACGAGCTGCCTGAATACGCTCTGCCGTTTTTGTTGCCAAGCCGTTACTGTCAGTCCGATTTGCTGAGTGACTTAGCACGTACGATTGTTGCCGGCCATGAGTTTGCCTATGACCAGGCCGAAGCAATAAGCGGCTGGATTCACGCCAATGTTGAGTATCGCTATGGCACAAGCAACGCCTCAACATCTGCGTTGGAAACCGTCAGCACACGAGTCGGCGTCTGTCGTGACTTTGTCCATCTAGGAATTGCTTTGTGCCGCAGCCTCAGCATTCCTGCTCGCATGGTGGTGGGCTATCTTTACAAGCTTGAGCCAATGGATCTCCACGCCTGGTTTGAGGTCTTCGTCGGAGGTCGATGGTATATTTTTGATCCCACACAGGCCCTGCCAAAGGGAAATCGGATCGCGATTGCCTATGGCAAGGATGCAGCAGATGTTGCCCTGGCCAACGAGTTTGGACCCGTCAACCTCACTGGGATGAAGGTATGGGTTGAGGCTGCACAACAATGAGACGTTGCCATGCTGATCTCCATGCCCAACACCAACACCGAAGCCATCAGCCGCCGACTGAGGCTCTGAATCAGATGAAAGCGGGCAGCGAGAACGCGAGCGGACACTCACAGACGGCCTTCAAGGCCCCGATGCAGGAACGCTCAAGCAGTAGCCAGACCTGGCAAGCCGCCAGGAATGGACGCCACCCAGCGAGGATGTGCGACGACCACGGCTGCAACCGCCCCGCCATGCAGATCATCCCCGCCATCGACCTGCTCGACGGCCACTGCGTGCGCCTGCACCAGGGCGACTATGACCAGGTCACCCGCTTCAGCGACGATCCGGTGGCCCAGGCCCTCTCCTGGCAGGAGCAGGGAGCCGAACGACTGCACCTGGTGGACCTCGACGGGGCCCGCAGCGGGCTGCCCGTCAACGATGCCGTGGTGCGCGCCATCACCGCCGCCCTCACGATCCCCGTGCAACTCGGGGGCGGAGTGCGCACGGCGGAGCGGGCCGACGACCTGCTGGCCTGCGGCCTCGATCGCGTCATCCTCGGCACCGTGGCGATCGAGCAGCCGGAGCTGGTGCGGCAGCTGGCGGCCCGCCATCCCGGCAGCATCGTCGTGGGCATCGATGCCCGCAACGGCCTGGTGGCCACCCGCGGCTGGATTGAGGACAGCCGAACCGTGGCCACCGAGCTGGCCGCCAGCTTCGAGGGCAGCGGCGTGGCGGCGATCATCAGCACCGACATCGCCACCGACGGCACGCTGGCCGGACCCAACCTGGAGGCCCTGCGGGCCATGGCCGGAGCCACTTCCCTCCCGGTGATCGCCTCCGGCGGCGTGGGCTCGGTCACCGACCTGCTGGCCCTGCTCAGCCTGGCCCCGCTGGGGGTCGAGGGAGTGATCGTGGGCCGCGCTCTCTACGACGGCAGTGTCGACCTGGGCGAAGCTCTGCAGGCGGTGGGATCCGCGCGACTGCAGGACCCCATCGATGCCTCACTCTGCTGATCGAAAGGAGCTCACCCCTGCTTGTAGCCAGCTGATCGATCCCTCCCCTTAACATAAGGATTACTCCCGATCTTGCCGTCGTCTCCGTGTCCGTCGCCGTCACCACCACAGCCGTGCCGGTGAGCTCCGGAGAAACCCGATCACTCGGCGGAGAGCCGGCTGGGGCTGCCGGTGAGAGCGCTCAGCTGGATTCGACCCCGTCCGACCTGCGCGCCACGGTGGCCCAGGCGTTCCGACGTTGCCGCGATCTGGGCATGCGCCTGAGCCGCCAGCGGCGGATGGTGCTGGAGCTGCTCTGGAGTGATCGGCGTCACCTCAGCGCCCGCGACATCTTCGAGCGCCTCAATGCCCAGGGCCGCAACATCGGCCACACCTCCGTCTACCAGAACCTCGAAGCCCTGCAATCCGCTGGTGTGATCGAGTGCCTCGATCGCGCCAGTGGCCGGCTCTACGGCTACCGCAGCGATCCCCACAGCCACCTCACCTGCCTGCAAAGCGGCGAGATCGAGGACCTCGACGTGGTCTTACCCGAAGAGCTGGTGCAACAGATCGAGGATCTCACCGGCTACAGCATCGAGTCGTACACCCTCCAGCTCTACGGACGCCGCCGGCCCTGATCCGATCCTGGCCCTGGAGTTTCTCGCGCGCGCTCGTTACCTTGAGCCCATGTACCGGACCGGCGCGTGACTGAGCCTGCGGCCGCCCCTGGGGCTGCCGGGACCCCCGGGTCCCAGGTGCTGCTGCTGGCCCAGCCCCTGCTGCGTCAGGGACTGGGCCGCTTGCTCGCGGAGGCGAGCCCCCCCTGCCGGGTGGCGGGCGAACCGTCTGAGCTCGAAGGCGCCCCGCAGCTGGTGATCTGGAGCCTGGAGGCTCCGATCCATCCCGGCAACCTGCTGCTGGAGCTGGAGCGGCTGGAGCAGCGCTGGCTGCCGGCGCCCCTGCTTCTGCTGATTCCCGCCCGGCCCGGCTGCAGCAGCGAGTGGCTGCTTCAGCTTCCGGCCGCCGGACTGCTGCAGGAGCCCGAGCCGGAAGCCTTGCTGGAGGCCGTGGGCACACTGCTTCAAGGAGGGCGGGTGGTGGCCCTGGACGGGGAAGGCAGCTCCGGCGTGAATGCCAACTCGGGCGGCGTCTGGGGAGCTGGAACGATGGGGCTCGGCCAGTGGCTGCTGATCAGCGGCCTGCAGCAGATCGATCAGGAGCTGGAGCTCGGCCGCCGGCTGCTGGACCCTCCTCCCGCCAACCTGCTGCTGCAGCTGATCCTGGAAGGCCGGCAGCGGGAACTGCGCTCCGCTCGGACCGTGCTGATCTGGCTGTGGGGGCCGGCGTCGATGGCCTGGGGGGCCACGGGTCTGCCCCCGGAGCCAAGGCCCCCCGCGCAGGAGCCCCGCCCCCCCAGCGGCGGCAGCACCGCCATCACCCTTCGGCAACGCACCGCCGTGGCTGTGTGGGAGGCGATTCATCAACGGCTGAGCCAGGCCAGCCAGGGCCCCCTGCTGCGCCAGGGCAGCGCCGAGCTGTTCGCCCTGGAGGGACTGAGCCAGGAGCGGCGGCGGGATCTGTTCCTGGCCCTGCTGGCCCAGCTTGATCAGCTGTTGCGACAGCTTCGCCAGGAGCGCCTGCACGGCGACGACCTGCAGGGCCGCTGGCAGAACCTGCAGCCGGAACTGCGCCGCCAGGCCCTGCGCCAGATGGCTGGTCCCTACGTCCAATTGCCCCAACAGGGGGCCCTGCTGCCGGTGGCCGACACCCTCTCCAGCCAGGGGAGCTTCGAGCTCGACGACCCTGATCTCCCCCCCAGCCAGCCGATGCTGGCGGCCTTGATCTCCGCCCAGCCCCTGCTGGTGGACGGTCGCCTGCTGGCTCCCGACGAACCCCAGGCCCTGCTTTATCTCGAAGCCCTGGTGAGCAACTGGGTGATCCGCAGCGCCGAGCGCATCAGCGCCGATGTGCTCGCCAGTTGCGGCGACTGGCCGGAACTGCGCCGCTACCTGCTGGTGAAGGAGCTGATCGCCACCCGCAGCCTGGAGCGCCTGCGCAACCAGCTCAATGCCCAGCAGCGTTGGAGCGAGTGGTTCGAGAAGCCAATCCAGCTCTACGAAAGCCAGCGGCGGCTCTACCGCCTCGAGGAGGGGGGAACGATCTGCCCGCTGCTGCTCACCGAACCCCGCGACGAGGAACTGCGCCAGCTGGGTTGGCTGCAGCAGAGCGTCACCCTGGCCCTGGAGGCCCGTGATGCCCTGGCACCCCAGCTGCGGGCCCTGCTGCAGCGCGCCGGCGATCTGATCGTGGTGGTGCTCACCCAGGTGATCGGTCGTGCCATCGGCCTGGTGGGGCGAGGGATCCTCCAGGGGCTCGGGCGAGGCATCAGCAGGCCCTGAGGGTCACAATGGCCCCAGCCCATCTGGTGTTCGGTTGCGCCTTCCTGCACGCATCGGCTTCCAAGCCGGTCCCCTCTCCGCCCTCAGAGCCGGTCTGCTCAGCCTGATCCTTGGCGCCTGGCTGCTGCTGGCCCCGGCGTCTCCAGCGGCGGCGGCTCTCACCACCAACAGCTACGACGGCAACATCTATTCGCTCTATGCCGGCAATGGCTCGCTGGTGCCGCCACGCAGCAGCCTGGCTCAGGCCCTGGCCGACCACCGGCCCGTGGTTCTGATCTTCTATCTCGATGACAGCGCTGACAGCAAGCAGTTCTCCCCCGTGGTCTCGGAGCTGCAGCGGCTGTGGGGATCGAGGGTCGAGATCATTCCGCTCACCACCGATCAGCTCCAGAACCGGCCCGACGAGGGCAGCAGCGACCCCGCCCACTACTGGAAGGGTCTGATCCCCCAGGTGGTGGTGCTCGATCCCGCCGGCCGCGTGGTGTTCGACGGCAAGGGGCAGGTAAACACTGAATCCATCAGCTCCGCCCTGAGCAAGGCCACCGGACTCAATCCCGCCGGCAGCGCCAACACCAGCGCCACCCGCAGCTTCAATGAGCTGAACAGCGAAGTGGTGCCCGCAGGCTGATGACCATCCAGCCGGTAGCCCCCACACGCCGCGAAAGCGACAGCCTCGGTGCCATTGAGGTGCCAGCGGAGCACTACTGGGGGGCCCAGACCCAACGCTCGATACGTAATTTCCCTTTCGGTGCGGCAATGCCGCTGGCGGTGGTGCAGGCCTTCGGCCAACTCAAGGCGGCCTGCGCCGAGGTGAACCAAGCCGAAGGAAAGCTCGCGCCGAAGCTGGCGGCGCTGATCGTGGTCGCCGCCGAGGAGGTGGCGAGCGGGACTCTGGATGAGGAGTTCCCGCTGAAGGTCTGGCAGACGGGCTCGGGCACCCAGACCAACATGAACGTCAACGAGGTGATCGCCAACCGGGCGATCGAGGCCGCTGGCGGCAGGCTGGGCAGCAAGGCGCCGGTCCACCCCAATGACCACGTCAACCTGAGCCAGTCGGGTAACGACACTTTCCCCACCGCCCTGCACGTTGCGGTGGTGCTAGAACTGGAGAGGCGGTTGATTCCGGCCGTGGAGGCGCTGATCACCGCCCTGCATGCCAAGGCGGAAAGGTTTGCAGGGATCATCAAGATCGGCCGCACCCATCTGCAGGATGCTGTACCGCTCAGCCTGGGCCAGGAGTTCGGCGGCTATGTGGCCCAGCTGGAGCTGGGGCTGAACAGTCTGCGCCACACGCTGCCCCAGGTGCACCAGCTGGCGATCGGCGGCACGGCGGTGGGCACCGGTCTCAATGCCCCCCCAGGCTTCGGCGAGAAGGTGGCGGCACGGCTGGCCGAACGGATCGGTCTGCCGTTCAGCAGCGCACCGAACAAGTTCCAGGCCCTGGCGGGCCATGAACCCCTGGCGGCAGCCCATGGCGCCCTCACGGTGCTGGCCGGCAGCCTGCTGAAGATCGCCAACGACATCCGCTGGCTCGGCAGCGGACCCCGATGTGGGCTGGGCGAGTTGAGCTTGCCGGAGAACGAACCTGGCTCCTCGATCATGCCGGGCAAGGTGAATCCCACCCAGTGCGAAAGCCTCACCATGGTGGCCCTGCAGGTAATGGGTAACAACAGCGCTGTGCAGATGGCGGCCAGCCAGGGCAACTTCGAGCTCAATGTGTTCAAGCCACTGATCGCCCACAACGTGCTGGAAAGCATCGAGCTGCTCACCGGCGGCTGCACCAGCTTCCGCGAGCACTGCATCGAAGGGCTCGAGGCCAACGAGAGTCGCATCGAAGAACTGCTCGATCAGAGCCTGATGCTGGTGACGGCCCTCACCCCGGCGATCGGCTACGACCGCGCCTGCGCTATCGCCAAACACGCCCACGAGCACCGGCTGAGCCTCAAGGAAGCGGCCCTGGTGCTTGGCGAGATCAACGCCGAGGAGTTCGACCAATGGGTGAAGCCGGAGGCGATGGTGTGAACCACTGTTGCGGGTCAGGAATTGTCAGAATGAAGGAGTGACTGGGCAATCAAGACTGCAACAACACGAAGACTCTGGCTGCCGAGCATCAGTTGATCGATGCCGACAACGCCCAGACCCCAGTGATCTGCGAACTGCTGGCGGAGGTGGCCCTGATCATCGACGCCATGGATCTGCTGCATAGCGGCCGGATGGACGGCTTCTGGCTGGTGTCCTCCGACAACGACGTCACACGACTGGCCGCCCGCATCCGTGCGGCGGGGCTGGCGGTCTACGCCTTCGGCGAGAAGAAGACGCCCAAACCCTTCGTGGCCGCCTGCGACAAATTCATCGACACCGAGATCCTGCGCAAGGCTCTTTCTCCTGGGCGCCATTGCTGCAGTGACCCAGGAGGACGGCTGGGTGCCTCTGAGCTTCGATCAGTAACCACCCAGCCTGACCGCCCGTCACACCGACGGCCACCACCAGGGTCAACGCTGCCGCCAGCAGCAGGACCGCCAGCCAGGACCGCCAGACCGGCCGGCCAGCGCGGCTCGATCCGCGGCGATCGGCTCATTGCCGCGCCATGGCCAATTGGATCGCCACGGCCGGATCGATGCGGTGATCCAGGCTCTCGGCCGCCTCATCGATCGCAAGCTGCACGCCCTTGACCTGGCCATTGAAGGCATTGCCGCGGGGACCATAGTCCTCCGACACAGGAGCGCCACTGTCCTCGCCGATGTCGCAACCGTCATCGGCGAAGGCCAGATCATCGCCAGAGTGGCGCCGATCTGGCCTTCGCCCACCTTCTGGCCATCGGTGTAGAGCGTGACGGTGCCGCCTTTGCCCAGGCCGCCCCCGGCATAGGCGAACTCCATCCGCACCTGGTGTACGCCAGCAGGGATGGGTGACTCCCCCTCCACGTAGAAGCGCTGGAAGCCACCCCAGTTGTAGCAGTACTTGAGTTTCCCCCCATTGGCATAAAGGCTCCAGCCGCCGATGTTCGCGCCCTGGGAAATGATCACCCCCTCGGCACCATTCACCGGAACCACGATTTCGGCCGTGACCGAGTGGGATTTGTTCTTGATGTTGAGAACGCAATTCTCCGACAGGCGGCCCATGCCCTCGAACAACAGTTGCGTCTTGCCCTTGATCAGTGTCGGGCGGCCAGCTGTGTCGGGGTTGAGCTTCTCGAGCAGCCGATCGTCGATCGGCAGCACCTTGTAGCGCGTCGCCTCGATCAACCAGAGGCGCTGCAGTTCGTGCAGTTTCTGCGGCATTTCTCTGGCGAGATCCTTCGCCTGGCTCCAGTCTTTACTCGTGTCATACAACTCCCAGACGTCGTCATCGAGGGCAGGCGGAACAGCCTGAACCCAGGGTGTGGAGTGGTGGGTCACGGCCGTCCATCCCTTGTGATAGATGCCGCGGTTGCCGAACATCTCGAAGTACTGGGTTTCGTGCCGCTCAGCGGCGCCTGGATCATCGAAGGTGTAAAGCATGCTCACCCCTTCGATCGGATCCTGCTGGATTCCATCGACGGACACGGGTTCCGGCAGGCCGGCCGCCTCCAGGATCGTCGGTGCCACATCAATCAAGTGGGTGAACTGGGAGCGGATCTCGCCCTTGGCTCTGATGCCCCTGGGCCAGTGGACGACCGTGCCATTGCGGGTGCCTCCGAAGTGGGACGCCACCTGCTTGGTCCACTGGTAAGGCGTGTTCATCGCGTGGGCCCAGCCCACGGCGTAGTGGTTGTAGGACTCTGGCCCGCCCAGCTTGTCGAGCCGCTCCGTCAGGTACTCAGGCGTTTCCAGCGCCTGCAGGCCATTGAAATAGCTCATCTCATTGAAACAGCCGTTCAATGAGCCCTCGGCAGAGGCGCCATTGTCGCCAATGATATAATAAATAAGTGTGTCCTCGAGTATGCCGAGCTTTTCAAGGCTCTCGACAATGCGCCCCACGTGATGGTCGGTATAGGCCATGAAGCCGGCATAGACTTCCATCTGGCGGCTCAGCACCGGGCGGAAGGCCTCCGGCATCTCCTCCCAAGCGGGTATCTCGCCATGGCGGTCGGTAAGTTCGCATTCCGGAGGGATCACACCCAATTGCTTCTGGCGGGCGATCGTCTGCTCGCGCAGAGCATCCCAGCCTGCATCGAATTGGCCTTTGTATTGATCGGCCCATTCCTTTGGCACGTGGTGCGGAGCATGGGTGGCGCCAGGCGCGAAATAGGCGAAGAGGGGCTGATCGGGCGTCAGTGCTTTCTGCTGCCCGATCCAGTTCAAGGCCTTGTCGGCCATGTCCTCCATGAGATGATAGCCCTGCTCTGGTGTCTTGTCCGGCTCCACCGGTGTGGTGCCTTCATACAGCGTGGGGTACCACTGATTGGCTTCACCGCCGACGAAGCCATAGAAATGATCAAAGCCGCCGCCGCCCGTCGGCCAGGCGTCAAACGGTCCGACTGGGCTGGTCTGCCACACCGGCACTTCATGGCACTTGCCGAACTGCGCGGTGGCGTAGCCATTCAGCCTCAATGTTTTGGCCAGAGGGGCCATGCTGTTGGGCAGAACCGAGCAGTAGCCCGGCGCACCCGTCGCGATCTCGGTGATTCCGCCCATGCCGGCAGAGTGGTGGTTGCGCCCGGTGAGCAGCGCCTGACGCGAAGGCGAGCACAGAGCGGTGCTGTGGAAGCGGTTGAACTTCAGACCGCCAGCAGCCAGTTTCTCTGCCGTGGGCGTCTGGCAAGGGCCACCGAAGGCGCTGGCGGAGCCGAACCCGGCATCATCGATGAGAACGATCAGCACGTTCGGCGCTCCTTCGGGCGGCCGCAACTGCTCGATCGGCGGGAATGAGGTATCGGGATCCTTTGCGTCGTAGGTGATCAGTCCCGGCCGCACCGTGTTCGGCATCGGCAGGTGGGAGCGGTGTTTCCTGGTTTGATTGCTCATGTTCCTGTGCCGTTAACGAAGGGCAGTGACGCTGGGTGTGGCGCGCCCCGATGCCGCAAGGCTGTCAACGCCCTGTGGCCTTGATGAGTCCCCGTGATGAATCGTTGAAGCTGCTACAGCAGGTTCGCCGCCAGCTCCGCCAGAGGGGAACGCTCACCCTTGAGCAGGGTGACGTGGCCCGCCAGCCGCTGACCCTTGAAGCGTTCCACCAGCCAGGTGAGGCCGTTGCTGTCGGCGTCCACATAGGGATTGTCGATCTGATAAGGATCGCCGGTGAGCACGATCTTGGTCCCCTCTCCAACCCGGGTGACGATCGTCTTCACCTCATGGGGCGTGAGGTTCTGGGCCTCATCCACCACCATGTACTGGCGCGGGATCGAGCGCCCGCGGATGTAGGTGATCGCCTCCACCTCCAGCAGGCCCATGCCCTTGAGGTCCGACCAGTTGCTGCGCGGACCTCGGCTGGAGCGCATGCTGCCTTGGGACGTTTCTTCACCACCGAGCAGGTAGTCGAGGTTGTCGATGATGGGCTGCATCCAGGGACCCATCTTCTCCTGAAAATCGCCGGGAAGGAAGCCGATGTCCTTGCCCAGGGGAATCACCGGCCGGGTCACCAGCAGGCGGTCGTAGAGGTGATCATCGGCCACCTGATGCAGCCCGGCGGCCAGGGCCAGCAGGGTCTTGCCGGTGCCGGCCTTGCCCACCAGGGTCACCAGACTGATGGCCGGATCCAGCAGCAGATCAAGGGCGAAGGTCTGCTCCCGGTTGCGGGGGCTCACCCGTCCCAGCTTGATCCGGGTCACCTTCTGCAGGGTCCGCAAACCCCTGGCCTCCGCGTCCGCCCGCGCCAGCAGGGTGTGCTGGGGTTGCAGGGCATCCACCAGGGTCACCCCTTCGTTGGGCAGCAGCGGCGGCTGGGGCGGCAACCGCGGCGGCAGCTGGTCCAGGGCCACGGATCCCTGCTGGTGCAGCTGGTCGATCTGCTCTGCCGTCACCACCCACTCGCTGAAGCCCGGGTAGAGGTCGGCGATCGCCACCTTGTCGGTGCTGTAGTCCTGGGCGATGAGACCCACCGCATCGGCCTTGATGCGCAGGTTGGTGTCCTTGGTGACCAGCACCACGGGGGGCTGGTTGCCCATCACGTCCTGGAGGCGCTGCTCCAGCGCCACCGCCAGGATGTTGTTATCGCCATTGCCGGATTTCAGCTCAGGCGGCAGCTGGGCGAGAGTTTCGTTGCGGCAGAACACCACCTTGAGCAGGCCGTGGTGCTCCGCATTGATCTCCACCCCCTCGGAGAGGTTGCCCTTGCCGCGCAGCTCATCGAGCAGGCGGGAGGTCTGGCGGGCATTGCGGCCCCTCTCGGAGGAATCACGCTTGAAGCGGTCGATCTCCTCGACCACCTCGATCGGGATCACCACCGTGTTGTCTTCGAAGCGGGTGATCGCCAGGGGATCGTGCAGCAGCACGTTCGTGTCGAGAACGAAGGTCTTCTTCATCACCCGCGCCGCAATGGCCAGCCGTTGAACCTAGGCCGCAGCGGTGTCCACCCCGCCAGCGCCTAGCCCCAGACACGATCTACGCTCCCGCAGACCCGGCGCCCCTGCCCCTTGCCGTCCCTGCCTCCCTTGCTCTGCGCGCTGCTGCTTCTGGCGCTGCTCTTCGGCCTCACCCTGCTCTGGCTGGAGTTACGCCACCGCCTGCGGCCGGCCTCACCCCTGCGCCTGAGTTCGGGACCCTGGACCACCCGCTGGACCAACAAGGGCGCCGTGACGCTGGAGGGCAGCTTCCGCATCGCCAATCCCCATGCCCGCATGGAGGTGATGGTGCCCGAGCTGCAGTTGAGACCCACCGTGCTCGGCCGCCAGGATCTCTCCCGCCTGAGGGTGAGCACCAGGATCGTCGCCGACCACCCCGACGAGCCGAGCCGGCCCGATGGCTACTGGGCGGCCTACATCGTCAAAGGGCACAAGAGCACCCAGCTCAGGGCCAGCGTGAGCATCAGCCTGCCCGGCGGCGCGACCGGGCCAAGCCCTGAGGAGCGCCACACCATCCTGGAGGACCTGCTCGACACCCTCTGGCTGGAGGTGATCTGGGTCAATTACGGACCGTTCGGTCGCCTGGAGCGGCGCCAGGGCTTCCTGGTGCCGGTGCGACATCCCGAACCACTCGATCCGGCCACTGCTGCCTGGCGCGACGGCGACGGCTGCCAGGTGCTGCCGGTACCCACCCACCTGCTGGGGGTGCTCGATGATCCCGCCGAGGTATTGAGCCGCTATGCCGGGCCGGTGCTGCGTCCAGGCGACATCCTCACCATCGGCGAAACGCCCCTGGCGGTGATCCAGGGGCGTTACCAGCACCCGTCCATGGTGGAGCCCTCCTGCCTGGCCCGGCTGCTCTGCCGCGTCTTTCATCCCACCAGCAGCCTGGCCACAGCCTGCGGCCTGCAGAGCCTGATCGACACCGTGGGGCCGGCGCGGGTGCTCTGCGCCTGGCTGGCCGGCAGCCTGATGAAGCTGGTGGGCAGCAAAGGCGGCTTCTACCGCCTCGCCGGTGAGCAGGCCCGGCTGATCGACGACATCACCGGCACCACCCCTCCCTACGACAAGACGATCGTGCTTGGTCCCGATCAGCCCGAACGCTGCTGTCAGGAGCTTGCCCAGGCTCTTGGGGTGCCGGTGGCGGTGGTTGATGTCAACGATCTCGGGCGGGTCAAGGTGCTCGCCTCCAGCGCCGGCTGCGACGAAGACCTGCTCAGGCGTGCCCTGCGTCCCAACCCGGCCGGCAACGCCAACGAACGCACACCCCTTGTGCTGGTCCGACCCGCCTGAAGCCTCAAGGTCCCTGTCTCGCCCCGATACAGTTGATCATCAGCGGTTCTTCCGTGCGTCACCCCACTCCAACCCGTTCCCCGGGAGGTGATTCACTCGCCGGCCCTGGGGACGTGCAGGTCTCCCCCCTGCAGGGTTGGATGCTGCCGCACCTGCAGGACGCCGCCGTCATCGATCTGCAACCCCTGCTGCAGAAAGCGCTGTTGCTGCAGACCCCTGAGCGGCTGCTGAACACCCTCGTGCGGCGCCCCCCTCTGGCCCCTGAAGTGCTGGTGGCTCACAGCGGCGGTGATCGCCTGCTGGGCCTGAGCGTGGTGCGACGGCTCAACCGCAGCGGCAGTTGCTGGGGGGTGGAGGAGTTGCGTCTCTGCCGCGGAGCCCTGAGCGAACCGGGATCTCCCACCGCCAGG
Source organism: Synechococcus sp. EJ6-Ellesmere (assembly GCF_024345875.1). Lineage (NCBI taxonomy): Bacteria > Bacillati > Cyanobacteriota > Cyanophyceae > Synechococcales > Synechococcaceae > Synechococcus > Synechococcus sp. EJ6-Ellesmere. The sequence goes on along the minus strand of NZ_JAGQBY010000013.1, from coordinate 10,987 downwards.
CAGGTGGAGGGAGCCCTGCTGCGCGAGGCCCTCCACCGCTGCCCTGGGGCCTCCAGCTGGATCACCAGGGTCCCCGCCGCTCACCAGGACCGTTTGGCCCTGCTGCGGGAGCAGGGGTTCCAGCCGCTGCTCCAGGAAACCCTCTGGTACTGGGAGCCGGATCCGGCCGAAGCCGGCACCAGCCAGCCGGCTGCCGTGCCGGCCGGCATCGACCTGCAGCTGCGCCCTCTCAACCGACGCAGCGCCCCTCTGCTCTGGCACCTGGAGCAGGCCACCTGCCCGGCCCAGTTGCGTCAGTTGCTGGATCGCCGTATCGAGGACGTGCTCGATCAGAGCGACGGGCGGGGGCTGCTCTGGGTGGACACCAGCCGCCAGCAGGCGGTGGCGGCGGTGCGCCGGCTGCGCAACCACCGCCTGGGTCCAGCGGAGCTGGAAGTGACCCTGCACCCCGGTTGGTCCCATCTGCATGGCCCCGCTCTGGCGAGGCTGGTGAGGCATCAGGCTGGTGGAGTCTCACCCCTGCGCCTGCGCAGCGACACTGACTACCATGAACGCGAAGGCTGGCTCAGCGACCTCGGCGCGGTCGCTGAGGGGGAGGAGCTGTTGATGGCCCGCAGTGTCTGGCGGCGGCAGGATTCGCGCGTGCTCAGCCGCCAGTCCTGGCGGCTCGACACCGTGCTTGACCCCTTCAAGCCCCGCCGCCGCCCCGTTCCCACCCCGCTGCAGCGGGGAGCGGGCGGCCACCACGGCCCCCAGGCCCTCGGCTGTCCCCAGGCCCCGGGCAGCGGCCGTTGAGCCGCCAGCCGCCGCCGCCCCGCTCAGTTCTGGCCCTCGATGTGGGCCGGCGGCGGATTGGTCTGGCCGGCTGCGACCCGCTCGGCCTGACCGTCACCCCCCTGGCCCCACTGGCCCGGGGAGCGTTCCCCGCCGATCTCGAGCGGCTGCGCCCCCTGGTGGCCCAGCGCCGCGTGCAGGCCCTGGTGGTGGGCCTGCCCCTCGATGCCAGTCAGCAGCCCACCGTGCAGGCCAGGCACTGCCGCCGCTACGGCCAGCGCCTGGCCCAGGCCCTGGAGCTGCCCCTGGCCTGGGTGGATGAACACGGCAGCAGCTGGGAGGCGGGCGAGCGCCGCGGGCTGCACGGGGACCGCAGCGGCCAGCTCGACAGCGCCGCGGCGGCCCTGCTGCTGGAGCAGTGGCTGCGGGAAGGCCCCGAAGCCCTTCCGGTCAGCCCAGCGACACCGAGGCTCGACCGGCCGGCCGGCGCTGAGACATTCTGATGGGACCTGCTGATTCCCCATGAGTGCCGAAGGACCGTCGATCACTGGATCCGGTGACGTGCCCACGGTGCTCGTTCGTGATGGCCAGAACCGCCAGCTGCTCTGCTTTCTCGAGCAACTGATCCCCCTCGATGGCCACGACTACGCCCTGCTCACGCCTGTGGACACCCCGGTCTGCCTGGTGCGCATCGCCGAGGGCGACGACGAGGAAGACGAGGTGGTCGAGGAGGTCGATGCCGCCGAATCGATCCTCACCGTGGCCGACGTGGTGCTGCAGGAGCACGACCTGACCCTGGTGCGCTCGGCGGTGACCCTCACCGTGAGCGGTGAACTGGAGGAACCGGACCCCGATGACCTCGAGGACGATCTCCAGGGAGATGGTGATGGCGACGAGGAGACCGACCTCTACGAGATGTTGATCCAGTTCCGCGCCGAAGACCAGGAATACGGCCTTTACATCCCCCTCGATCCCTTCTTCGTGGTGGCCCGGATGCAGAACAACGAAGCGGTGCTCGTGGAAGGGGAGGAATTCGAGCGGGTGCAGCCGCGCATCGAGGCCGAGCTCGAGGACCGGGAGAGCGTTGGGTGAGACTCCAGCAGCTGTTGCGCCCTGACTGGGTGCTGAGCACCACCCTGGCCCAGATGCCCCTGGAGAGCCTGCTCGATCGTGGTATCCGTGCCCTGGTGCTGGACGTGGACCGCACCCTGCTTCCCCGCCGCCAGGCTGAGATGCCCCCGCTGATGGAGGCGTGGCTGCGGCAGGCCAAGGATCGCCTGCGGCTGCACCTTTTCAGCAACAACCCCTCCAGGCGTCGGATCGGCTCGGTGGCCCGGCAGCTTGATCTGCCCTTCACCACCTCGGCGGGCAAACCCCGCCGCAGCGCCCTGCGCCGGGTGCTGGCCGACCTCGACCTCCCTCCCGAGCAGGTGGCCCTGGCCGGTGATCGCCTCTTCACTGATGTGCTTGTGGGCAACCGCCTCGGTCTGTTCACCGTGCTGGTGAAGCCCGTCGGTCCGGAGGGTCGACCCTGCCAGCAGGATCGCCTGCAGCGCCTGGAGGTGCGACTGGCGCGGCTGGTGGGCACCGAGTGGAACCGATGACGCCGCCTACCCCCCCGACACGCCGCGTGATCAAGGTGGGCACCAGCCTGCTGCGCGGCACCGCCCAGCGCGACACCGAAGCGGTGATCGCCGGCCTGGCCGCCAGCCTCAGCCGGCGGCGCCAGCTGGGGGAGGCCATCGCCCTGGTCACCAGCGGTGCGGTGGGCCTGGGCTGCCATGCCCTTGGGTTTGGGCAGCGCCCCGAGGAGGTGGTGGCCCTTCAGGCCGCCGCCGCCGTGGGCCAGGGCCGGCTGATGCGTCTCTACGAAACGGCCTTCGCCCAGCACGACACTTCCGTGGCCCAGGTGCTGCTCACCCGCGGCGACCTGGCCTCCCGCCGCCGCTACCAGAATGCCTGCCGCACCCTGGAGCAGCTGCTCAGCTGGGGCGTGGTGCCCGTGGTCAACGAGAACGACACCCTCGCCACCGACGAACTGCGTTTCGGCGACAACGACACCCTCTCGGCCCTGGTGGCGGTGGCGATCGGCGCCGATGAGCTGGTGCTGCTCACCGATGTGGATCGGCTCTATTCGGGCGATCCCCGCAGCGATGCCACTGCCCAGCCGATCGAGGAAGTGCGCGATCTGCTGGAGCTGGAGCGCCTCAGCGGCGTGGCCCAGGGCGGCGGGCGATGGGGAACCGGCGGCATGACCACCAAGCTGGCCGCCGCCCGCATCGCCACCTCCAGCGGGATTGCCGTGCGCCTGGCCGATGGCCGCGATCCAGCGGTGCTCGAAGCCCTGCTGGCCGGCGAGCGCCTCGGCACCCTCTTCCGGCCCAGCCCCAGCCCCCTGCCCGACCGCAAGGGCTGGCTGGCCCATGCCCTGCTGCCCAAGGGGGAGCTGCTGATCGACCCCGGCGCCGAGCGGGCCCTGATCGAGCGGGGGGCCTCCCTGCTGGCGGTCGGCATCCGCGCCGTCAACGGGGAGTTCGAACGCCGGGATGCCGTACGGCTTCTTTCTCTGGAAGGGCGGGAGATCGGCCGCGGCCTCTCTGCCCTCAGCAGCGCTGAGGTGGCCCAGGTGCTGGGGCTGAGCAGCCAGGCGGCCGAGAGCACCCTGGAGCACGGCGCTGGCGATGCCGTGGTCCACCGCGACCACCTGGTGCTCACCGCGCCGGCGGCAGTCCCGGGCTGAGGGGCCGCCCTACGATCCGCCCGCCGGCCGCGATCCCAGCAATGCGCTTCAGCACCTTGCTCACGCACCTGAGCGAGCTGAGCGAGGCCAGCCCGAGAGACCTGGCCACTGATCCTGAGCTGATCACAGCGGCGGCCGTCGACCGGGCTGGCGCGGCGGAGCTGGCCTTTCTCGAGCCCGGCCACAGCCTGGCGGCAGCTCTCGAAACCTGCGCGGCAGGCGCGCTGCTCCTGCCGGCCGATGCCGCGCTGCAGGAGCTCGCCAGTGCCCGGGGCATCGCCTGGGTGGCCCTGAAGAACCCGCGGCTGGCCTTCGCCGAGGCCCTCGAGGCCCTGCATCCCCCCCGCCGCCTGCCGCCGGGCATCCCCCCCAGCGCCGTGGTCGCCCCGGGGGCAAGCCTGGGGCGGGGAGTGCACATCGGTGCCCATGTGGGGGTGGGTGAGGGCAGCGTGATCGGCGATGACTGCACCCTCCACGCCGGTGCCGTCCTCTACGACGACGTGCAGCTGGCCGAGGGCTGCGAGATCCACGCCAATGCGGTGCTGCACCCCGGCAGCCGCCTGGCCCGCGGCTGTGTGGTCCACTCCACGGCGGTGGTGGGCTCGGAGGGGTTCGGCTTCGTGCCCACTGCCAGCGGCTGGCGCAAGATGCCTCAGACCGGGCTGGTGGTGCTGGAGGAGGGGGTGGAAGTGGGCTGCGGCACCACCATCGATCGCCCCTCGGTGGGGGAAACCCGCATCGGCGCCGGCACCAAGATCGACAACCTGGTTCAGATTGGCCATGGGGTGGTCACCGGCCGCGGCTGTGCCCTGGCCTCCCAGGTGGGCATCGCCGGCGGCGCCACCCTCGGCGATGGGGTGATCCTGGCGGGGCAGGTGGGCGTGGCCAACCGGGCCAGGATCGGTGATCGCGCCATCGCCTCCTCCAAGTCGGGGATCCACGGGGAGGTGGCCGCCGGCGAGGTGGTGAGCGGCTACCCGGCCATCCCCAACCGCTTGTGGCTGCGCTGCTCCGCAGCTTTCAACAAGTTGCCGGAGATGGCGAAGACCCTGCGCCAGCTGCAGAAGTAGCCTCGCGCCCAGCGCATTCTTCACCTCCGCGGGCCTGCAGCCAATGACCAGCTACCGCATCACCCTGCTCCCCGGCGACGGCATCGGACCGGAGATCACGGCCGTGGCGCGGCGCCTGCTCGATGCGGTGAGCGTGCGCCATGGCTTCAGCCTCACCTACGACGAGCAGCCCATCGGTGGCGACGCCATCGACCGCACGGGTGTGCCCCTGCCGGAGACCACCCTGGCGGCCTGCCGCAGCGCCGACGCCGTGCTGCTGGCGGCGATCGGCAGCCCCCGCTTCGATGCCCTGCCCCGGGAGCAGCGGCCTGAAACCGGCCTTCTGGGCCTCAGGTCGGGCCTTGGCCTGTTCGCCAACCTGCGCCCGGTGAAGATCATTCCGGCCCTGATCGGGGCCAGCACCCTGCGGCCGGAGGTGATCACCGGGGTGGATCTGCTGGTGGTGCGCGAACTCACCGGCGGTATCTACTTCGGCACACCCAAGGGGCGGGTGGAGGCCGAAGGCCAGATTCGGGCTTTCAACACCATGGTCTACGCCGACGACGAGATCGACCGGATCGCCAGGGTGGCCTTCCAGTTAGCGCGCGAGCGTGGCGGCAGGCTCTGCAGCGTCGACAAGGCCAACGTGCTTGATGTCAGCCAACTCTGGCGCGACCGGGTGGAGGTGATCGCCGCCGAATATCCCCAGGTGGAGCTCAGCCACCTCTACGTCGACAACGCCGCGATGCAGCTGGTGCGCGCGCCTCGCCAGTTCGACGTGCTGCTCACCGGCAACCTCTTCGGCGACATCCTCAGCGACGAGGCGGCGATGCTCACCGGCTCGATCGGCATGCTGCCTTCGGCTTCGCTGGGCGCCGAAGGGCCCGGCCTGTTCGAGCTGGTGCACGGCTCCGCCCCCGACATCGCCGGGGCTGACCTGGCCAACCCGATGGCGATGGTGCTCTCGGCCGCAATGATGCTGCGGGTGGGCCTGAAGCAGGAGGCGGCGGCCAGTGAGCTGGAAGCGGCCGTCGACCGGGTGCTCAGCGCCGGATACCGCACGGGCGATCTGATGGCCGAGGGCTGCACCCAGCTGGGCTGCTCGGCCATGGGCGAACAGCTGCTGGCGGTGCTCTGAGCAGTTGCACCGCTGGCAGCCGAGTGCTGCCGGACCGGTGACCTGCCAAACTCGATTCCTTCATCCTCCCGCCCTGCGCCGATGTCCAAGCGTCACCCGGTTGTAGCTGTCACCGGTTCCTCGGGCGCGGGGACCAGCACCGTCAAGCGTGCCTTCGAGCACATCTTCCAGCGGGAGGGGATCGTGCCGGCGGTTGTCGAAGGGGACAGCTTCCACCGCTTCGAGCGTGGCCCGATGAAGGAGCAGATGGCCCAGGCCCAGGCTTCCGGGGTCAACTTCTCCCACTTCGGCCCCGAGGCCAACCTGTTCGACAAGCTGGCCGAGCAGTTCCAGTCGTACGGCGAAACCGGTGGCGGCCAGAAGCGCTACTACCTCCACTCCGTGGAGGAAGCCGCCGAGCACAACGCGCGTCTCGGCACCCAGCTGGAGCCCGGCCAGTTCACCCCGTGGGAGCCGATTCCCTCTGAGACCGACCTGCTCTTCTACGAAGGCCTGCACGGCGGCGTGGTGGGCGACGGCTACGACGTGGCCTCCCTGGTCGATCTGTTGATCGGTGTGGTGCCGATCGCCAACCTGGAGTGGATCCAGAAAATCAGCCGTGACAACGCCGAGCGGGGCTATTCGGCCGAGACGATCGTGGACACGATCCTGCGCCGCATGCCCGACTACATCAACCACATCTGCCCGCAGTTCAGCCGTACCGACATCAACTTCCAGAGGGTGCCCACGGTGGACACCTCCAACCCGTTCATCTGTCGCAACATACCCACCCCGGACGAGAGCTTCGTCATCATCCACTTCCGCAAGGGAGCCCGTGAAAAATGGGGCATCGATTTCTCCTATCTGCTGCGGATGATCAACGGCTCCTTCATGTCGAGCCCCACCAGCATCGTGGTCAACGGCGGCAAGATGGGCTTCGCCATGGAGCTGATCCTCACTCCGATCATTCACCGCATGATCGAGGATAAGAACAAACTCGCCTGAGCGATTAAGCTGCAGGGGCCGATCGGAATGGGTGAGGCCGATTACCTTCGCCACACCTCCATCATTCGACCCCACATCCCCGGCGGCTTCCACCGGTTCCGGAAGGGCGCCCATGCCGTCTTTCGAGATCCGAGGTGCCTCCAATCCCGGCAACCCTCCGGTGCGCTGGGATCAGATCAACAGCGGCGTGGTCATCAAGCAGGCACGCCGCGTCTATTTCCACTACGTGGAGCAATGCCCTGGGGGGGCGGAGCCGATCGGAATCGTGCTCGAAAGCGGCGGTGGCCAGGGCCGGGTGGTGTTTGAGGCACCGGTGCTCCTGCCGCATGAGCAATTCGTGCCTCTGGAACTGATCCGCGGCCGCAGCGCTGGTCGACCCCGCACGATCCGAAGTCCCCAGCGTGGCTGAGCGAACGCCAACCGCGCCCTAGTGCCATGCCTGTGCAGCCCGACACGGCCGCCAACCTCCTGATGCCCCTGCTGGTGGCCCTCGTTGGGGCCTGCGTCGGCAGCTTTCTCAACGTGGTGGCCTGGAGGCTGCCACGGCGGGAGTCGGTCGTTCTGCCCGCCAGCCACTGCCCCCGCTGCGGAGTGCACCTGGCCTGGCACCAGAACCTGCCGGTGCTGGGCTGGCTGCTGCTACGGGGCCGCTGCGGTCACTGCCGGGGCCCGATCTCCCCCCGCTACCCCCTGGTGGAACTGCTCTGCGCCGGGCTGTGGGTGGCCGCCCTTCAGGCCAGTCCCACCGCTCTGGGGGACGCTCCCTCCTGGCTGCTGATCGGCGCCGGCTGGCTGCTGATCAGCTGGCTGCTGCCGCTGCTGCTGATCGACTGCGACCATCTCTGGCTGCCGGAACCCCTCTGCCGCTGGGGTCTGCTGCTGGGCCTGGCGGTCACCCTCGCCGCCGGCCTCAGCCAGTCAGGGGAGATCGCCCGTGCCCTGCTCTTCAATCACCTGCTCGCCGCCTGTCTGGGGCTGCTCGCCTTCGAGGGGCTCAGTGCCCTGGCCGAGCGGCTGATGGGCAAACCGGCCCTGGGGCTGGGCGACGCCAAGCTCACCGCCCTGCTGGGGGCCTGGCTCGGGCTCACGGGCATGGGCCTGGCGGTGACCCTGGCGGTGTTCAGCGGTGCGGTGGTGGGACTTCTCGGCCGGCTGAGCGGAAGGCTCCAGCCAGCTCAACCCTTTCCCTTCGGCCCCTTTCTCGCCTTTGGGGGCCTGGCGGTCTGGCTGGCGGGGGAGGGCTGGTGGCTGCAGCAATGGAGCCGGTGGGGCGCCACCCTTTAATGGAGTCGCCGCTCCGTTGCCAGGTCCCATCCCGTGTCCCTGTTCGACTGGTTCGCTGATCGCCGCAAGGCCAATCCGGTCGTGCGCGCCACCCAGGAGGTCGAAGACGGGGACGGACTCTGGAGCAAGTGTCCGGAATGCGGGCTTGTGGTGTACCGCAAGGATCTGATTGCCAACGCCAGCGTCTGCAGCGGCTGCTCTTACCACCACCGCATCGACAGTGACGCCCGCATCCGGGTGATCGCTGATGAGGGCAGCTTCAGCGCCATCGACAGCGAGCTGGCCCCCACCGATCCCCTCGCCTTCAAGGACCGTCGCAGCTACGCCGACCGCCTGCGCGACACCCAGCAATCCACCGGGCTGCGCGATGCGGTGGTCACCGGCCACTGCCGCCTTGAGGGCCTGCCCCTCTCGCTGGGGGTGATGGATTTCCGCTTCATGGGCGGTTCAATGGGTTCGGTGGTGGGCGAGAAGCTCACCCGGCTGATCGAGCAGGCCACCGAACGGCGCCAGCCCCTGCTGATCGTCTGCGCCTCCGGCGGCGCCCGCATGCAGGAAGGGATGCTCAGCCTGATGCAGATGGCCAAGATCTCCGGTGCCCTGCAGCGCCACCGCCAGCAGGAACTCCTCTACATCCCCCTGCTCACCCATCCCACCACCGGCGGGGTAACGGCCAGCTTCGCCATGCTGGGCGACCTGATCCTGGCCGAGCCCAAGGCCCTGATCGGCTTTGCCGGCAGGCGGGTGATCGAGCAGACCCTGCGCGAAAAGCTGCCCGAAGGCTTCCTGACCGCCGAGTGCCTGCAGGAGCATGGGTTCGCTGATCTGATCGTGCCGCGCACCCGCCTGCGCGGCACCCTGGCCAGCCTGGTGCGTGTGCACGGCGTCACTGCCATCCCGACCACGGCCCCGGTGGCGGCATGAACGGTCTGCAACGGTGTCTGTGTGCCGCCGTGCTGGCGGCAGCGGTGTTGCTGATCGCCCTGGCGGCGGGACCCGGCCCCGCCAGCGCAGGCCCGGTGAACTGGCAGGAGGTGCCCGAGAGCACCGCCGGCCGCCAGTGGTGGGATACGGGCAGCCTGCGCCTCAGCCGTGGCGGTGAGCTCTCGGTACTCACCCGGTTCCAGCCGGCCTCGGAGGATCAAGGCCAGCTCTACGTGATGGAGCTCGACTGCGGTCAGGAGCTCTACCGCGACACGTCCGTGAACGGCCTGCCCCGCTTCAAGGCCGAATGGCAGCCCACAGGCGGAGATGACCTGATCAGCGAAGTGCTGGATCAGGCCTGCGCGGCCGGCTCCGAGCTGCTGGCGTCCCGTTGATCCTCTGAACCCCGAGCTGCCATGAGTCAACCCCTCCAGGTCGCCGTGGCCGGCCTCGGCTTCGGTGAGAAGGTGCACCTGAGCGCCCTGCGGGCCTGCCCGGGCACCGAGCCGGTGGCCCTCTGGCACCCCAGAGCCGAACGCCTGGAGGCCGCCTGCCGCTCCGCTGAGTTGCCGGGCCACAGCGACTTTGCAGCGCTGCTGGCCGATCCGGCCGTGGAGGCGGTGGTGATCGCCACCCCGCCAGGCCCCCGCTTCGAGCTGGCCCTCGCCGCCCTGAAAGCCGGCAAGCACCTGCTGCTGGAGAAACCCGTCGCCCTGGAAGTGGCGCAGGTGCGGGAGCTGAGGCGGCGGTCGATCGAGCGGGGCCTGAGCGTGGCGGTGGATTTTGAATACCGGGCGGTGCCGGTGTTCCAGCAGCTGCGGGCGCTGCTGAGCCAGGGAGTGCTGGGGGAGCCTTGGCTGGTGCGCTTCGATTGGCTGATGAGCAGCCGTGCCGATCCCAGCAGGCCGTTCAGCTGGGCCTCGCAGCGCTCGCAAGGGGGCGGTGTGCTCGGCTCGCTCGGCACCCATGCCTTCGACAGCCTGGAGTGGCTGGTGGGGCCGGTGCGCCAGCTGAGCGCAAGCCTCTCCACCGCCATCACCCAGCGGCCCCTGCCTGGACGCACGGGGCACTTCGGAGTCGTGGATGCCGACGATGTGGCCCTGCTTCAACTGGAGCTGGAATCAGCCTCCGGGGCGTCGGTGCCGGCCCAGCTCAGCCTCTCGTCGGTGACCCGCGCGGGCCGGGGCTGCTGGCTGGAGTTCCACGGCAGCGAGGCCAGCCTGATCCTGGGCAGCGACAACCAGGCTGACTATGTGCACGGCTTCCACCTCTGGCTGGCCCGGCCGGGGGAGCCGCCCCAACCGGTGCCGCCCGATCCGGCCCTGGCCTTTGGCCGCACCTGGGCCGACGGCCGCATCGCCCCGGTGGCGCGGCTGCAGGGCTGGTGGAGCGACAGCGTGCGCGAGGGCCGGCCGATGCTGCCGGGCCTGGCCGAAGGAGAGCGCAGTCAGCTCTGCTGCGACCTGGCCCTTGAGGCCGCCGCCAGCGGCCTGCGCCAGAGCCTCGGCCGCTGAGGCCTGAATCACAGGGGATCAACTAGACTCGCGCCCAGCCTGCGTCAAGGTCCCGACGCCGGTGATCCGGTCCTCCGGGGCCGACCCTGACGCACCACCCACCCAACCTCCAGAGGTTTTTCCCATGGCCCTCGTTCCGCTTCGGCTGCTCCTCGACCACGCCGCTGAGAACGGCTATGGCATCCCGGCGTTCAACGTCAACAACCTCGAGCAGGTCCAGTCGATCATGGAGGCGGCGCACGAAACCGACAGCCCCGTGATTCTGCAGGCCTCCCGCGGCGCCCGTCAGTACGCCGGTGAGATCTTTCTGCGTCACCTGATCATCGCCGCCACCGAAACCTATCCGGACATCCCGGTGGTGATGCACCAGGACCACGGCAACAGCCCCGCCACCTGCTTTGGCGCCATCACCAACGGCTTCACCTCCGTGATGATGGACGGCTCCCTCGTGGCCGACGCCAATACGCGCGCCAGCTACGACTACAATGTGGCCGTCACAAAGGAAGTGGTGGATGTGGCCCACGCCGTGAGTGTGAGCATCGAGGGAGAACTGGGTTGCCTCGGTTCCCTGGAAACCGGC